>JBGVAQ010000028.1:0-14401 GCA_045224775.1 Acutalibacteraceae bacterium
GAGCCGCTTGAAGATCCGTATATTGTGATAGACAGCATACTTAAAAAGCTTGACACTAAGATAATAATACTTGATTTCCATGCGGAAGCAACAGCCGAAAAGCTTGCTATGGCATATTATCTTGACGGAAAAATATCTGCTATGTTCGGAACGCATACCCATGTGCAGACAGCCGATGCACGTATTTTTTCAAATGGTATGGGCTATATAACGGATGTCGGCATGACAGGCCCGTATGAATCCGTTCTTGGAGTAAAGCCTGAATTGTCAGTGAAGAAATTCAGGGAAAAACTTCCCGTAAGATTTGAAACTGCGGATTCCCCTTGTAAGCTTGACTGCATAAAATTCACCGTTGATGAACGTACAGGAAAGACTGTGAATGTGAAAAGAATGGAATTTTTACAAAGTTAAAAAATTATTCAAAAAAATATAATAACTTTTTTTGACAAATCACTTGCATAATATTCAATTTGCATATATTATTATAATATATGTAATTCTATAATTATTTATTTTTCAGGAGGAAAATCAGAAATGGAAGTATTAAAGGTTTCATCAAAGTCTGCACCAAATTCTGTTGCAGGAGCTATTGCAGGTGTTGTGAGGGACTATGGCTGTGTTGAGGTACAGGCAGTGGGTGCAGGTGCTACAAATCAGGCACTCAAATCTGTTGCTGTTGCAAGAGGCTATCTTGCACCTATGGGTATTGACCTTGTATGCATACCGGCTTTTACAAGCATTGAAATAGACGGTATAGAACGTACCGCAATGAAACTTATTGTAGAAGTAAGATGATCCACAAATAAAATAAGATACTTATTCATTCAAAGGAAGTGCGGTAAATGATAAACGGTTCTTACTATAAGAATGCATTGATATCAGGTGCAAATAATATAATAAGGCAGAAAGACGAGATCAATGCATTGAATATTTTTCCTGTTCCGGACGGTGATACAGGTACAAATATGTCTATGACTATAGAAGCAGCTGCAAAGGCTCTCAAAGAGAGTGACTCTCTCAGAATAGATGATGTAGCGGCAGAGGCAGCTTCGGCAATGCTCAGGTCTGCAAGAGGAAACTCAGGCGTTATACTTTCCCTTCTTTTCAGAGGTATTGCAAACGGTCTTAAAGGCAAGGGCGAGATAGACGGCAAGGATTTTGTCGCTGCTATGAAAATAGGTGTTGAAACAGCGTACAAGGCAGTTACCAACCCCACAGAAGGTACTATACTTACAGTTGCAAGAATGTCATGTGAGGCAGGCAAGGCAGCTATAGAGGTTGAAGATGATCCCGTTATAGTTTTCAGCTCTATCTGTGCATCTGCAAGGGACGCTCTCAGACGTACCCCCGAAATGCTCCCTGTTCTGAAAAAGGCAGGCGTTGTTGATGCAGGCGGCAAGGGACTTTGCGTTATATTCGAGGGTATGCTTTCACTTCTCCGTGACGGCGTAATGATCGAGCCTAAGCCGGAAGCTATAAGCGCAGAGGATGCCGAGGATAAATCCGCTGAATTTTTCAGAAATGCTGCGGCTGAATTTGATTCTGTAATAAACTTCACATACTGCACAGAGTTCATTATCGGCAGAAATGCGGAAATTGAAAAGGATCCTTCGGAGCTTCGCAAGTATCTTGAAACTATCGGTGACTGCGTTGTTGTTGCAGATGATGACGATATAATAAAGGTACATGTACATACCGAAAATCCCGGAAAGGCTATCGAAGAAGCTCTTACATTCGGTCAGCTCCTTAAAGTAAAGATAGAGAATATGAAGGAGCAGCACAGAAAGGCTGCCGAGGAATACGAAAAGGAAAAGGCTAAGAACGAGGCTGAAGAGAAAAAACGTGAGTCACTGAAGCCTGTTTCACCTGTTGATGAAGTCGGTTTTGTTACTGTTGCAAGCGGCGAGGGACTGGAAACCGTATTCAAGGATCTTGGCTGTCAGCATATCGTAAGCGGCGGTCAGAGTATGAACCCGAGTACAGACGATATATATCAGGCTGTTATGGCGACACCGGCAAAGACTGTATTCGTATTGCCTAACAATAAGAATATAATCCTTGCTGCACAGCAGGTCGTACCGCTCGTTACAGACAGAGATGTTATAATTATACCTACAAAGACAATACCGCAGGGACTTGTCGCTATGCTTGCATACTCACCCGATGCGACACCTGAGCTTAACAGTGAATTTATGTACACTGCCGCAAAGAATGTTTCTACCGGTAAGGTAACATATGCAGCAAGAAACTCTGAGTTCGGCAGCACAAAGATAAAAGAGGGGGATATAATCGCACTCAACAACGGCAAACTTACACACAAAGATAAAGATCCTGTTCGTGCTGTTGTCAAGCTTGCAAAAGATATGATAACCCGTGATACATCTTATGTAACAGTTATCTACGGTAAGGAGATAAGTGAAGAACAGGCTAATTCCGCACTTGAGGCAATCCAGTCAAAGGCAGGCGGCGATGTTGAGGTATCACTTCTCAACGGCGGTCAGCCGATATATTACTTTATGCTTTCTGTTGAATAAGTCATATATCTTATAAAGTTTTCAGGCACTTTTCAAATAAAAGTGCCTGTTTTATTTTATAAATTGAGTTCGACATATTTTTGGTTGAGCATAGGCTCCCTCCGTGAGGGAGCTGTCAGCTATGCTGACTGAGGGAGTTATAACTTGCGGTCAGGAAGCATCAGCGAAGCGGAACGAGAACAGTAAATTCTCTTTTTATATAAATCCCATAGCGAAGCATTTCACAATTTGAGCTGTAAATTTATCTGTTAACTGAAAGTACGCTTTATACGAAACTTCGTGGAGAACTCCCTCCGGCACTTCGTGCCACCTCCCTCAATGATGGAGGCTCAGAATTTCTTTGTCGAATTTGCGTTTTATAATTCAGGAGGTGAAACTATGCCGTCACTTTATAATATGCCTATACAAAACCTTAACAAAATAGGACCTAAAAAAGCTGAACAGTTCAGAAAGCTCGGTGCGGACAGTGTCGGTGCACTTCTGCGGATATATCCCAGAGCCTATGAGGACTGGAGTCATCCGCTTACTATCGAACAGGGCGCAGATGAGGATATCTGCTGTGTCAGGGTAAGGATAGAAAGAGTGCATAACCCTGTAAGGATAAGGGGTAATATGATAATATACCGTGTTACCGTTACAGATGATGAAGATTATATGGTCGTGACATTTTTCAATCAGCGTTTCACAGTCGAAAATCTTAAAACGGGCAGCGAATACCTCTTTTACGGCACAGTCAGAAAAAACTTTGACGGCTATGAAATGAGCTCGCCGGCTGTTGAGAGTACGGAAAAATCGAATATACACCCGATATATTCACAGTCGGGAATACTCAAAAGCAGACAGATAGAAGATGCAATGCAGCAGGCTGTGCGGCTTCTTCCCGAAAAGATAAACGATACCATACCGCAGGGCATAAGGAACAAATACGGTATCTGCCCGCTTGATTTTGCCATAAGAAACATACATTTTCCCGAAAGCATGAAAGCGGCGGAAATATCAGGTAAACGCCTTGCATTTGAAGAACTTCTCATACTCCAGCTTGGAATACTTATTCTGAAAAGCGGCAGAAAGACTGCGACATCATACAGGCTTGAAAATGAATACACGGACGAGTTTTTAAAGCTTTTGCCGTTCACACTTACTAATGCACAGATGAGGGCTATAAAGGAATGTATGAATGATATGCTTTACAGCGATACGCCGATGAACAGACTTATACAGGGTGATGTGGGCAGCGGCAAAACGGCTGTTGCGGCGGCTGTATGTTTTACAGCGGTAAAGAACGGATTACAGTGTGCATTCATGGTGCCTACGGAAATACTCGCACAGCAGCATTTTGAGGAACTGAGCAGTATGTTTGAAAGTATGGGCATACGCACAGCGATACTTACCGGTTCTGTCAGAGCGGCAAAGAAAAGAGAACTGAATGAATTTATAAAAACCGGACAGATAGATATAGTTATCGGTACACACGCACTCATAACCGATGGAGTTGAATTTAAGAAGCTCGGACTTGTAGTGACAGATGAACAGCACCGTTTCGGTGTTTCACAGAGAGCCGCACTTATATCAAAAGGGAAAAGCCCTCATGTAATGGCAATGTCTGCAACACCTATACCCAGAACTCTTGCACTTATGATATTCGGAGATATGGAGCTTTCTGTTCTTGATGAGCTTCCGCCGGGCAGACAGAAAGTCGATACTTATTTTGTTGACAGCTCAAAGCGTGACAGGATATATAATTTTCTGAGAAAGCATATAGAAAGCGGAAACCGCTGTTATATAGTTTGTCCGCTTGTAGAAAAGAGTGAGTCGGAGCTTGTTTCGGCTGAGGAATATATCGAAAGACTGCAAAAGACAGTCCTTGCCGGATACAGAATGGCTGTACTTCACGGAAAAATGAAAGCGTCTGAAAAGGAACGCATAATGCGGGAATTTTCCGCAGGAAATATTGACATACTTGTATCAACGACAGTTATCGAGGTAGGTATAAATGTTCCGAGTGCAACAGTGATGCTGATAGAAAATGCCGACCGTTTCGGTCTGTCACAGCTTCATCAGTTAAGAGGACGTGTCGGACGTGGAAAAGCAAAGTCGTACTGCATACTTGTTTCGGATATAAAAAATCCTGCAAGCATTGAACGGCTTAATGTAATGTGCAGAACGAACAACGGCTTTGAGATAGCCGATGAAGATCTGCGGCTGAGAGGGCCGGGCGACTTTTTCGGTTCACGTCAGCATGGTCTGCCCGAATTAAAGACAGCCCGTCTTTCCGATATGGTGCTTGTTGAAGCAACAAGGGATGCGGCGGCTGAGATACTTTCTTCCGATCCGTTTCTTAACCTGAAAGAACACGCCGCACTCCGTTTTGAAACAAGACGGCTTTTTTCGGCATTCAGTACCGACAATTCACCTGTATTTTCCGCACTTCCGTAATAAACAGAAACGGCACAGTAAGCTTTTGAAATGCTTACTGTGCCTTATTTTGTATGGTCATCAATTATCAGCGGCGTGTTATCTTGCGTACTCTACGGCACGGCTTTCACGGATGATGTTGACTTTTATCTGACCGGGATATTCGATTTCTTCTTCTATCTTCTTGCATATATCACGGGCAAGAAGTATCATCTGGTCGTCCTTGACAGCCTCAGGCTTTACAATTATGCGTACCTCACGGCCTGCCTGTATAGCGAAGCTGCGTTCAACACCTTCAAAGGATGAAGCAACTTCTTCAAGCTTTTCAAGACGTTTGATGTAGTTTTCAAGGTTTTCACGCCTTGCACCCGGACGTGCTGCGGAAATAGCATCGGCAGCCTGTACAAGACATGCGATAATAGTTTTGGCTTCAACGTCACCGTGATGAGCGTGTATAGCGTGTACAACAATCTCGCTCTCCTTGTATTTTCTTGCAACGTCAACGCCTATTTCAATATGTGAGCCCTCAATCTCGTGGTCGAGAGCCTTTCCGATATCATGGAGAAGTCCGGCACGTCTTGCCATTGTAGGTTCAAGCCCAAGCTCGGATGCCATTATACCGGCAAGATATGCAACTTCAAGAGAATGGTCAAGCACATTCTGACCATAGCTTGTACGAAAATGAAGTCTGCCCAGAAGTTTTACAAGTTCGGGGTGCATATTGTTTATGCCTGCTTCGATTATTGCTCTTTCGCCCTCGGATTTTATCATGTACTCAACTTCTCTGCGGGCCTTTTCGTACATTTCCTCGATACGGGCGGGATGTATTCTTCCGTCAGCGATAAGCTTTTCAAGTGTTACCCTTGCTATCTCTCTCTTTACAGGCTCGAAGCATGAAAGCGTGATAGCTTCGGGAGTATCGTCGATAATAAGATCAACGCCTGTAAGGGTTTCGATAGCTCTTATGTTTCTTCCCTCACGTCCGATTATACGACCTTTCATTTCATCGCTCGGCAGCGGTACTACCGAAACGGTAGATTCACTTACATGATCTGCGGCAACTCTCTGTATTGCCAGTGAAATGATCTCTCTTGCGGATTTTTCAGCCTGTTCTTTTGTCCTTTGTTCAAATTCCATTATCTTGACTGCTTTTTCGTGTGAAAGTTCACTGTCAAGATTGTTCAAAATGTACTCTTTAGCCTGTTCCTGAGTAAAGCCGGATATTTTTTCGAGCATATCGAGTTCACTCTGTCTTATCTTTTCTGCTTCCTCAAGACGCTGTTCGGCATTCTTCAGCTTTTGGTTTACGGTATCCTCTTTCTTTTCAAGGTTATCCAGCTTTTTTTCGACAGACTCTTCTTTTTGCTGTATACGTCTTTCCTGACGCTGGATATCCTTTCTTCTGTCGGATATTTCATGTTCTGCGTCATTAAGCAGCTTATGAGCCTCGTCCTTACCGGCGATAACAGCCTCTTTTTTGGTTGCATCAGCTTCACGCACAGCTTCATCGACAATACGTTTAGCTTCGTCCTCGGCAGAGCCTATCTTGCTTTCGCCGACTTTTTTTCTGTACTGTATTCCAACGAAAAAGCCTGCAATACCGACACCTACAGCAACACCGATAACCAAAAGAATGATAAATATCGGTTCCATTTTGAATTGACACCTCCTACTTTGATTTTTTAAACACTTTTATTTTAGTACCGTATAAACGGCAAAAATCAGCCCAAAGGTGCCGCTGTTAAAATTTATTCAATTTTCTTTTTTGTTTCTTTAATATCTCCTTTTTATATCGGATGGTTACTATACACCCGAAATTCACTCGGCGGAACACCGTGACACTATATTAACAAAACGGCGTAATATCTCAGAAAATAAGAAATATAATATAAACCTCAACGGCAACATTGAGATGAAAAAGTAAATAAGGAAAAAACCCCATCAGGTGTAACAAAAGCTTCACCTATATGATATTTTATACCTTTATACACTGTATTGTCAAGAATTTTATGTAATTTTGCAAAAAAATATAATAATTACTATAATAATCACATATGCAAGCAATTTGTGAAAAAACCTGTAAAATATCCCGCTGACAAAAATAAATCCACATGCTGCCGACCTTTTGGATGATTGTGCGGAAAACAGGCAGCTATACTATACATAAGTTACTATTGTACAAAAAACAGCTGTATGGGCTGAAAAAATAATTCTGGTAATTTGTCATAATCGTTTGAAATTTTTTTGTGTTTGAGTTAAAATGATACGTGGACTACAGACTTTATATAATAAAGTCCTGATGTAAAATTGTTTAATGAGAGGCTAAAATATGATTTCAAAGGAAGAAATAAAAGAACTCAGGAAAAAGGTTATTGAAAAAGAATTTTCCGGACTTAACAATATGCAGCGTGAAGCTGTGCTTGCAGTAGACGGACCGCTGCTCGTGCTTGCAGGTGCAGGCAGCGGAAAAACGACTGTGCTTGTAAACCGTATCGCAAATATACTCAGATGGGGAAAGGCTTACGAGAGCGACAAGCTTTTCGGTGATTACAGCGATGATGAGATAGATATGCTCAGGAAAGCCGCTGACGGTGAGGGAGAAGTGAGTGATGAGCTGGCAGAAAAGCTGTCTGTTTCAAGGGTGAATCCCTGGAGAATACTTGCCATAACATTCACCAATAAGGCAGCAAATGAGCTTAAAGAGAGAATATGTAAAAAAGTCGGTGAAAAGGGTAAGGATATATGGGCAGTTACTTTCCATGCATGTTGTACAAGGATACTCAGAAGATACGGTGACAGGCTCGGATATACAAATCACTTCACCATATACGATACGGATGACCAGAAAAGACTGTTAAAGGAATGTATAAAGCAGCTCAATATTGACGAGAAGCTTATCCCTGCAAAGAGCATGATGCATGAGATATCAAATGCAAAGTCAGCTATGACAGACTGCGAGCAGTTTGCTAAAAATGCAGGGAATGACAGCCGGCTCGGCACTATAGCAAAGGTCTATAAACTGTATCAGAAAAAACTTCTTTCGTGCGATGCTATGGACTTTGACGATATAATATACAACACAGTCGAGCTTTTCACGGAGTTCCCCGATGTACTCGAAAAATATAAGGAACAGTTCATGTATATCATGGTTGACGAATATCAGGATACCAATACTATACAGTATGAGCTTGTCAGGATGCTTGCCGAAAAGAACGGTAATATATGTGTTGTCGGAGATGATGACCAGAGTATATATAAATTCCGTGGTGCTATGACAAAGAACCTTTTAAGCTTTGAGGAAAATTTTGAAAATGCCCGTATAATAAAATTAGAGCAGAATTACCGTTCTACAAAGAACATACTCATAGCGGCTAACTATGTTATAAAGAATAATCATGAGCGCAGAGAAAAAAGCCTGTGGACACAGAATGAAACAGGAGAAAAAATCGTATGGTACACAGCCAATGATGAAAGAGAAGAGGGCGACTTTATAGCCTCGACTATAAAAGAGGCTGTAAAGGACGGCGGAAAATATTCCGACCATGCCGTACTCTACAGAATGAATTCACAGTCACAGGTAATAGAACGCTCGTTTGTACGTGCAGGCATACCGTACAGGATAATAGGCGGTCACAGATTCTATGAACGCAGAGAGATAAGGGATATGATGGCATATCTCAATGTCATAAGCAACCATGACGATAATATAAGGCTCAGAAGGATAATAAATATCCCCAAAAGAGGTATAGGCGACAAGACTATAAGCAGTCTTGAGGAGATAAGCAGTACTCTCGGACAGAGCATGTTTGAAACGATGAAGCAGTCGGAGCAGTTCGAGGCACTTGTAAAGAGCAGTGATAAGCTCAAAGAGTTCTGTGACATGATAGAGAGTTTTGAGGAAATGCTTGATACAGCACCGATAGCGGAGATGTATGAAAAGCTTGTAAGTGAGATAGAATACGAAAGCTTTATTTTAAAGGCAAGCGACCACAGTGATTCGGCAGTCGAGAACGTGCATGAGCTTGCGTCAAGTATTGCTCAGTACGAGGAAGAACACGCAGATGACGCTTCATTGCAGGGTTTCCTTGAAGAAACTGCACTTATGACGGATATCGACTCATATCAGGAGCTTGAGGACAAGGCTGTGCTTATGACACTTCATTCCGCAAAAGGTCTTGAATTCAACAGCGTGTTCATTCCGGGTATGGAGGAAAATATATTCCCCGGATTCCAGTCAACGCTTTCAGATGCGGATATGCAGGAGGAAAGAAGGCTTGCATATGTCGGTCTGACGAGGGCAAGAAAAAGACTTTATCTGATAAATTCCGAGAACCGTATGATATTCGGTCATACTAACAGGAACCGCCCGTCAAGATTCTTAAAGGAAATACCCGAACAGATAACCGAGAAGAAAAAGAAAGTATATAAGCCTGATCCGAATATTGAGATACCTCAGCCGAAAGCAGTACGCCGTGCGGATATCGCAAGCAGTAAGGTTATATCTTCTGCCGCAGTTCATCAGGATAAGGCGGTTTATACTGTCGGTATGAGGGTAAAGCATAAGTCATTCGGAGAGGGTACTATACTCAATGTTAAGCCGATGGCATCCGATAATATGCTTGAAATAGCATTTGATACTGTAGGAACAAAAAAGCTTATGTCGAATTTTGCAAAGCTTACGATTATATGATGTTTGTGTTTACGGAGGAATACTATGCCTGCTATAGTTTCGCATTATGTTCTTGGTGAAAAGGTAAGAAAACATCTTGAAAAAGAATATCCTGACCTGATAACGAACAGGAAGGCTTTTGCATGGGGAGCGTCAGGCCCTGATATATTTTTCAGTCACAGGCTCATGCCGTTAAGTACAAAGACGAGCTTCAGCCGTCTGGGGAGCATAATGCACAATGCACCTGCAAATGATATCATAAACTATCTTATTGTTTATGCAAGAAAGACGCATGATGATATATTAATGAGCTATGCGCTCGGATTCATAACGCATTATGCATTTGACAGTATCGCACATCCGTATATACTCTATTGTTCATCGCAGATGTCCTGCCAATATGCAGAAAAGCCTGTTTCGCTTTGTCATCACGAGATGGAGGCGGCGCTTGATTCGCTCTATCTCAGACGTGAAACAGGCATGAAAGTTTCTGATTTCAGATTACAGAATGCAGCACCTATGGACAGGGCTGTAAATTATCCTATAGCGTGTGTATTATGCGGTACTCTTGATGGGCTGTACAGAATAAAGACCTCACGTTCAGAACTTGTGAAAGTACAGCGTGACTGGCACAATGCGCTTGTACTTCTTGACGACAGGACGCATATAAAAAGGTCGGTGGTCCGTATCGTAGAGGACGCTGTCGGGATAAGACCGATACTTTCTCCGATATTCAGGGAGGATTATCCGAAACTTATGCCCGATTATGCAAATGTAAGGCATGAAATGTGGTTTGCCGAGGCAGAAAAGAAGGAGCATAACGAGAGCTTTTTTGAGCTTGCCGAAAAAGCCGTGAAGCTCTCGGTTGAACTTTCGGCTCATGTGCTTTCGGGAAAACTTCTGAGGGCAGACCAGTGTCTTGCGTCATTTTCGGGACATTAATAAAATTTATATTAAAAAAAATAAATATAGAACCTAAAAACCAAGTGAGCAGACACATAGTATCTGCTCACTTTGGGGGGTTCTATATACGAATAAATACTTATAAGCTGTTGGTAAAATACATCAAAAATCATTATATGAAAAAAATTTTTTCGTATAACTTACACCATCCTATCCTTATTATAGTATATTTTAATACGGTTTTGTCGATTATTGACGGATAGTCAATGACGAACTGTCAACTTTTTCCAATTATTCCTTTTTTAACAAAATAGTGTGCTTGATTTATTATTAAATATATAATATTATTTTTATAGATGTATTAAGCTTGATACGGCATATGTTTTTGTCGGAAAAGGATGACGGATTTGCGGCTTCGCCGTTCTTTATAGGTTAGTATAAATAAGGATGGAAGGATATTTATGGAAGTTTCGGAACAATTGAATTTTTTGCTCGAAAAATATAATTGTACTGCCAAGGAGCTTGCACAGGCTTCGGGTATGTCGGTATCTGTTATAAGCAGGTACAGGAACGGTACAAGACATCCCTCCAAGGAACAGCTCAGACGGCTTGCAGATGGTTTTATTGAGCTTCTCCACAGACAAGGTATGGATGTATCGTATGAAAATCTTTTTGATGATTTTGAGCCGTCGGGTGTCGATAAGGAAATGCTTATGCGTAAGTTCAACATACTTGTGTCGATACTCAATATCAACATGAGTGACTTCGCACGTTTTTGCAGCTATGATCCGTCTTATATTTCAAGGCTCAGAAGTAAACAGAGAGATATTTCCGATCCCGAAGCATTTGCTATACAGACAGGAAAATTCCTGTATCAGAAGTACAGGAATTATGACGTTACCATTGCTGCACTTACAGGGGCAGATAAAATGCCTGATGAAAGCAGCAGTTATATAGATATCGTTAGTAAATGGCTGTGTTCTGGAAGGCTCTATTCAAAGGAGCTTATAATCCCGTTTGCGGAGAGTGTTGATGATATTGATATAGACAGCTATGTCAGAAGCATGGAAATGCTTTTTCAGAAAAGGGATACAGTTGATTTCCGCAGTGAAGATAAAACATATAGCGGAACTGACGAGATAAAGGAAGCCGAGCTTGATTTCCTTTATTATGCGCTCAACTCGAATACAAAGAATTTATACATGGTAAGCAACATACCGTATAATTCAATGAGTAATGAAGATAGTCATTCCAATGAGTGGCTGTATATTTTGTCGTGTATAGTCAAGCGTGGAACGAATGTATATATAATAAATAATTTTGAGCTGCCTGTCGATGAGCTGCTGATAAAAGTCAGAAAAATGATACCGCTTTATATGACAGGCAATATGCACTCTTACTATATACCCGGATTGAAAAATAATCTGCATTATTTTACATGCTGCTGTACGGATGATGCTGTTATGTACGGTGACGGAATAATAGGCTTTCTTGATGAAATGAGATATAAAGTTACCTGTGATCCGTCCGAGGTTGAATACCGCAGGACAGAATTCAGCCTCATGCTTAAAAAAGCAAGACCGCTTATGAATGTTTACAACAAATCGAATATTTCTGTTTTCAGAAACTTTCTCAAAGCAGATTCACATAACGGCGGTGAAAAATTCGGGGTGTCTTCACGAATGCACATGGCAACGATGACACCTGAGCTTTTATCGTCTTTGCTTGACAGTAATATGGTCAGAGAAGATGACCGTATCAAAATATTCAAAATATATGATGAGCAGAGAGAGATAATCAATAATATCATTGCTTCGGGTTCACTTCTGCATGAGGATATTTATGTAGCAGACGAGGATGAATTCAGAAACAAGCCTGTTTCATTCTGGGCGGTTAATGAGGACGTTGAAATAAAGCTGTACTACAACTATGAACAATATCTTGAGCATCAGCGGCTTATAAAGAAATTTTCGGATATGCATGAAAATTATTCCGCAGCTTTCAGCAATAATGAAAAAATAAAGGAAATGAGCTTTGCTGTCAGCAAGGGCAGATGGGCGGCAATACTGAAATTTGAACCGCCGTTTATAACTTTTGTCATACGTCAGCCTAATGTCAGGGAAGCTTTGGAAAATATAGCACTTTCTGTAAATGAATAAACAAAAGCACAGTAAATTTTTACGGTTTACTGTGCTTTTTTAGTTTACTGAAATGGATAGTTTCTTATTACATTTTCCAATACTTTCTTTTACGTTCATTAGCTTTTATGCCTAATGATTGACAGTATGCTTTGTATTTCTCTTCCAAACATGTATCCGTAGAAAGCTTATAATTTAATATTTTGGAGATTGCGGGGTTAGTTTCTCTTCCATCTTTTTCTGTGTTATTTTCATGTTTATTCATGCTATTATTGGAATAACCAATAAAGCGGCTTGGATAAAATTTATATTCGCCTGAACTATTGTCAGCAATAAAGCATATACCTAGTTTAATCTTGTCTAATGCATATGAGTATTCAGGATCAATTTTTTTTGATACTATGAATGAGCAAATCTGAAAAATGCACAAAAATAAATAAAGACAACAACACCAAAAAGAGTTAAAATGGAGTTGCTAACAAACCAAAGAAACTCAAAGGAGTCGTTGCCTTATGGATAAAAGCATACACCATTCTGAAACAATTTTCAAGATGTTACAAAAAATAAATCTTACACAAAAATTTTCGGAAGTATATCTATCACATATCATCAGCATAATGATAGCCATATTCAGCATTGGCTATCATGGAAAAACAGTCGACTTTGAAACGCATAGTGAGCACCACCGCACTACAATCGCTCACTTCCTGAACAAAGGAAAGTGGGATGAAACGGTCATTGAAAATATTCTGAAAAAGAAAGTTATATCAATCATATACGAAGAATCCAGGCGTACAGGCAAGCCTGTGTATATCATCATAGATGACACTGTTTCATCAAAAACGAAACCTTCTTCCAAAGCAAAGCATCCAATAGAAGATGCTTATTTCCACTTTTCACATCTGAAAAGAAAACAGGATTATGGTCATCAGGCAATCGCCGTTATGCTGTGCTGCAATGGGATTGTCCTCAATTATGCTATTATCATGTATGACAAAAGCGTGTCAAAAATCGAACTTGCAAGCAAAATCTCTTGTGAACTGCCTGTTGCACCTGTCATTTCATATCTGCTTTGTGACAGCTGGTATGTATGTGACAAGATCATCAACTGCTTTATCGTCAAGGGATTTTACACCATAGGAGCTTTGAAAACAAACCGTATTGTTTATCCAAAAGGAGTAAAATGCAGTATCAGCAGACTTGCCGCAACTTTGAAAGAAAGTGCTCTGCCTTTGTGCACTGTGACTGTAAAAGGGCACCAGTACAATATTTTTCGCTATGAAGGCAATCTTAACGGCATTGACAATGCAGTTGTTCTTATCAGTTTTCCTGTTGGTCAAATGGGTAATCCGAAAGCACTCAGAGCCTTTATTTCTACCGATGTATCACTCTCTACGGAAGAAATATTGAATTTCTATGTAGAAAGGTGGGAAATCGAAGTATTTTTTAGGAACTGCAAAACAAAACTGGCTTTTGACAAGTATCAGATTCGCTCCTCAAAAGGTATCAGACGATTTTGGATACTTACTTCACTTGCCTATTTTATTGCCTGTTCCTGCTCGGAATCTTTCAGCTTTTCAGAGGGCTTTTATTCGCTTTCCGATACCGTTTATAAAGAATATATCCGTTACATTTATGAATACGGAAAATCTGCAAAAAATATTGACAGCTTATTTGATATGCTTTCTGCCTGACATTTTTGTGCATTTTCACAATGCTTTATTAAATTTGCTCATTTATAG
>JBGVAQ010000029.1:0-2486 GCA_045224775.1 Acutalibacteraceae bacterium
GTAGCTTCTTTCCTGTACATCTTTCTTAACGAGCCAACGGACAGCGGGGAGAGCCGAATACTTATCCTCGCATCTTTTCCACATTGTATATATAGTTCTTTCCATAAAAAATCTCCCGTACTTATTCCATGTACTCTTTGAGCATTTCCATTGCGCTTCCTACTGTGCTTACACGTGACAGTTTCTGCTCGTCCTCACCGAAATCGAATTCTACATCAAATTCGTCCTCAAGATCTCCGAGGAATGTCATAAGGTCAAGTGAGCTGAGTCCGAGATCATCACGGAAACTCATTTCGTCTGTGATGTCCTCTGCTTTTACAGTACAGTAACGTGCTACAATTTCCTTAAATTTTTCTTCCATGTTATTAACTCCTTTCAAGATCAGATCATATCAATGATCTCATTTATAGTTCTGCCGGGGTCTTCTATACCTCTGAAAAGTATGCGCATCATGTAATAGTACATAAGCTCTGCATCCTTTTCAGTAAGCTCTGCTGTCTGATAATGATAAGAGAAGTTCAGCTTTCTGTCCGGCAGGTGAGAAACTGTAAGATACATTTTCTTTGTTGCCGCACCGTTTGCGAACCATTTGATATGTGTGCGGAGCTTTTTGGAATTAGGATCAAGATCGCTTGTATTAAGAGGCGGCTGATATGTCAGATAAACGCTTACATATGTAGTATCATCGGGTGTATTGTAGCGTCTCTTCATTTCCTCTCTTATAAGCTCAGGATCATAACCGCCGAACATATAGATATGGTTCTGATGATTCTGAATTTTTCTTGCTGCATCAATAAATGTAGTATCGCCGGAAATGACAGTTCTGCACGGGAAACAAAGTACACGGCTTCCGCCTGAAGTCATTTCATCCTGTGTGGAACGTCTGGAGATAAAGTTTTCGATAGTAATATCTTCCTGACCGTTGTTCATCTTTGAAAGATATGTACGGATAACAAGAAGTATAAGGTTTGTAGGTGAGATCTGATTGTGCAGACAGAAGTTGATGGTTCTCTGCATGCTGTCAACCTCAAGCTGATAATCCTTAACTGCAACAAAGAGTTCTTTTCTTTCGATGTCGGCAGCTCTGAGGTTAGGATCATTATGCTTCTTTCTTGCTTTCTCCAATACAGACGGTCCCTGTATATCGGAATAAAGCGGCTCTCCCAATTCATCAAGCTGTTCATCCCAGAAACGTTTTGCTCTTGCAAGACGCTTTTCATTTGAAGCTTTTTCGAGGTCGGAAACAAGCACCTTTTCAAAATCAGCAAGAGGAGCAGGATATTCTGCGCCGGCAGCAAAATGCTGATAGAGGTTCATAATATCGGTTGCCATTACTGCAACGCCTACGGAGTCATTAAGACGATGATCCATATGAACGAAAAATCCTGTATAGCGCTCAGGGAGCTTTACAATACGAAACTCACACATAGGAATGTCGTCGCCGTCAAAAGTTTCGTATGCCCATTTCTGCATAATGTCGTCAGCTTCCTGCAAAGACATTCCGGTAAGGTTTACTTCCTTGATGTCTTCCGGCTCATAATCTGCAATATACTGCTTTATCTCACCGTTTTCATCCGGCTTTGTAAAGCGGAGTCTGAGACAGGCATATCTCTGCTTTTCCAGTTCGATACATTTTTTCAATGTTTCGATGTTAACATCGAGCTGAAATGCAGCAACAATGCTCAGACCGGATACCTGCTGAGTATTATACTCTCTTATCCAGCGATAGTGCATATTTTGTGCGGCTGTCAGATCATAAAGTTGATTCATATACATTCCTCCTAAAATAAATAATTCTAAAATGACATTTTATACATATATGATACAGCAATTTAACAAACATGTCAACCATTTAACTTATTTTTTGAAAATTTTATTTATTATCACGAAAAATATCATAAATTTTTGACGATATATTATTAATTTTGTGATTTATAAACAAAATCAAAATCAAGAATAAACAAATTCGTCAAAAATTATCTCTGAAATAAACATTGCTTGTATTTTTTGACCATTTATAATTGCACTTATTAGTAAAAATTTATACAATAATACAAAATAATTAAAACTGTAATAAAATTCAATTTTTGTTTTTATTTTATCAAATTCGATATGCTATAATGTGATTGTGAACGCAGATGAAAGGTAAATATTATCTACTTGGAAAAATCAAAAAAATGAAAAGAGGTCAAAAAATGAAAAAGATCATAACCCTTTTACTTGTGCTTTCGCTTGCAGGTGCGATGTCAACAACAGCACTGGCGGCTGCCGACGGTACTACGAAAAGCAACAGTACAAATGCATCATCTACAAATACTGTGCAGATCACTGTAAAAGCATCGGGTGATGGTTGTATTGCAGCCACAACTGACGGAAGTGATATTCATGATGATGAAGTTACAAGTCTGGAACTCGATTTAAATCCGGACAAAGAAAGTAAAATCATACTCAAAGCCAAAGCGAATGACGGATATAAATTTGTTGGC
>JBGVAQ010000030.1:0-4363 GCA_045224775.1 Acutalibacteraceae bacterium
ACGATCACAGGTGGAGAGCCGCTTTTACAGAATGATCTTTATAAGCTTACGGATATGCTCATATCATGCGGAAAGCGTGTTGAGATAGAAACAAACGGCAGTCTTTCATTAAAGGAATTGTCAGTGCGTGAGAAAAGACCTGTTTTCACTATGGACTACAAGCTCCCGTCAAGCAATATGGAAAAGTATATGTGTCTTGAAAATTTTGAGCTGCTTGATGTGCATGATACCGTAAAATTCGTGTCCGGAAGCATTGAAGACCTTGAACGTGCGGCTGAGATAATAGAAAAGTATTCTCTTGTTGATAAATGTCATGTGTTCATAAGTCCTGTTTTTGGGAAAATAAATCCGCAGGATATAGTTCGTTTTATGAGTGAAAACGGTATGAATGATGTAAGGTTACAGTTACAGATGCATAAATTCATATGGGAACCTGAAAGGAAGGGAGTCTGAAATATGGATAAAAAGGCAATAGAATATCATGTGAGAGGACTTCTTGAAGCAATAGGCGAAGATCCCGACCGTGAAGGGCTTGTTGAAACGCCTGAACGTGTTGCAAGAATGCTTGAGGAAGTACTTGCAGGCACAGCCTACACAAATCACGAAATAGCGCAGATGTTCGGAAAGACATTTGAAGTAAGCGGAGATGACGACAGTGCGGTAGTTATGAAAGATATAACGGTTTTCAGCTATTGTGAGCATCATTTCGCACTTATGTATGATATGAAAGTGAATGTCGGATATATCCCAAACGGAAAGGTACTCGGACTCAGTAAGATAGCAAGGATATGTGATATGGCTGCAAAGCGTTTGCAGTTACAGGAAAGACTCAGTAAGGATATAGCCGATATAATATCTGAGGCGGCAGGTACGGAAGATGTGGCTGTTGTTATAAGAGGCTCTCACAGCTGCATGACATCAAGGGGCATAAGGAATACCGATGCAAAAACGGAAACATCTGTCTTCAGAGGACGTTTCAAAAATGACAATGAGCTTAAAAGAATGGTGAGATTTGAATAACGGGAGTGATATATTATGAAAGCACTTGTATTGTTCAGCGGAGGTGTTGACAGCACAACATGTCTTGCGGAAGCCGTTGAAAAATACGGAAAGGATGAAGTTATCGCCCTTTCCGTAAGCTACGGTCAGAAGCACATAAAAGAGCTTGAAGCGTCTGAAAAGATAGCGGAGTATTACGGTGTCAGATATAAAAAGCTTGACCTTACACCGATATTTGCAGATTCGGACTGTTCGCTTTTGCAGGGTTCTGAAAATGACATACCAAAGGAAAGCTATGCCGAACAGCTGAAAAAGACAAACGGAAAGCCTGTATCTACATACGTTCCGTTCCGCAACGGACTTTTCCTTTCGTCAGCGGCAAGCGTTGCACTTTCAAACGGCTGTACAGAGATATATTACGGCATACATATTGATGATGCGGCAGGAAATGCATATCCCGACTGCTCAAAGGATTTCAATGATTCCATAAACAAGGCGATATATCTCGGCAGCGGAGGACAGCTTACAGTAAAAGCACCGTTTGTAAATATGAACAAATCCGATGTCATAGCAAGAGGTTTAAAAATGAATGTTCCGTACAGACTTACATGGAGCTGTTATGAGGGCAGTGACAGACCGTGCGGAAAATGCGGTACTTGTCTTGACAGGGCAGCGGCATTCAGGGCTAACGGTATAAATGATCCTGCATTGGAGGAAACAGAATGAGCGGAAGAACTGAAAATGAAAAGGGCAGTATAACATTGCTCGGAAACAATAAAACGGTGTACTTGAATGACTATTCACCCGAAGTGCTGGAAACATTCCCTAACAAGCATACCGAAAATGATTATTTTGTAAAGTTCAATTGTCCCGAATTTACAAGTCTTTGTCCGATAACGGGACAGCCCGATTTTGCGACGATATATATTTCATATATCCCCGATAAGATAATGGTCGAAAGCAAGTCATTGAAATTGTATCTTTTCAGTTTCCGTAATCACGGCGATTTTCACGAGGACTGTGTAAATACGATAATGAAAGACCTTATAAAGCTTATGTCACCTAAGTATATAGAGGTGTGGGGAAAGTTTTTACCCCGTGGGGGACTTTCCATTGATCCGTATTGTAACTATGGTATGCCCGATACAAAATGGGAAAAGCTTGCATGGGACAGGCTTGCAAATCATGACCTTTATCCCGAAACAGTAAACAACAGATGATTCTGTTTTAGTTTTGTTTGTCACGATTGACATAACAGCTTATTAATGTTATTATTTATAAAGTAATGATAATGTGCTGTGTTACAGATTTATGTAACCTGAAAACAGAGAGGAGAAAATATTATGACTATCGAAAAGATAATTAACGGCGATTCCGCAGTGATCAGACCTGAAGGCTGGCTCGATACTCAGACCTCACCCGAACTCGGAAAAGTTATGGATGAGCTTGGAAGTGATGTAAAAAACATTGAGCTGGATTTTGCAAAGCTTGAGTATATCTCATCCGCAGGACTCAGACAGGTAGTTGCTATAAATAAGAAATTTGAAAGCCTTGTTATAACGAATGTTTCTCCCGAAATAATGGATATATTCAATATGACAGGCTTTAGCAAAAGACTGAATATAAAATAAAAGCTGTAACCTGTTTTGTGAAAAATCTGAAGTGTAAGGCTCTTTTTCCGCATGTTAAATGCGGAATATTGAGCCTGTAATTTTTTACTGTCAACAGAGATCATGGAGAAATGAAAAATGTCAGAACTTAATATCGTGCTTGTAGAACCTGAGATACCTCAGAATACGGGCAATATAGCAAGAACCTGTGCTGCAACGGGTGCAAGACTGCATATAGTAAAACCTATGGGATTTACTCCTACGGACAAGCATCTGAGAAGGGCAGGACTTGATTACTGGTATCTTCTTGATATCACATATTATGAAAATCTGGAGGACTTCTTTGAGAAAAACAAGGGCGGCAGCTTTTACTATTTTTCTACAAAGGCACCCCGTAAATATACAGATATACAATATCCTGATAAGTGCTTTATAGTTTTCGGTAAGGAAACAAAGGGACTGCCCGAAAAGCTGCTTTTTGACAACCCCGAAACAACTGTAAGGATACCTATGATAGATGAGGCAAGAAGCCTTAATCTTTCAAATTCTGTGGCTATTGCGGCTTATGAAATACTTCGTCAGTGGGATTTCCCCGAACTTCTCAATAACGGAAAGCTCAGGGAGTTTGACTGGAACGATGCATGGAATAAAAACTGAAAAAGGAAATATATAAAAGAGAAACGAAAGGAAAGAGGACATGATAACAGTATCGAATGTATCTATAAATTTCAGCGGAGTACCGCTGTTTTCTGATGTTGACCTGAAATTCACGGACGGCAACTGCTACGGTATAATCGGCGCAAACGGTGCGGGAAAGTCAACATTTCTTAAAGTTCTTTCCGGTGAGCTTGAACCGACTAAGGGTGAAGTAATAATACCCGAAAATACAAGAATGTCCGTACTTAAACAGGACCATTTCGCATTTGACAGCTATACCGTTCTTGATACGGTAATATACGGCAATAAAAAGCTGTATGACATAATGAAGGAAAAGGACGCTATCTATCTTAAAGAGGATTTTTCCGAGGAGGACGGTATAAGAGCGTCAGAGCTTGAAGCCGAATTTGCCGAGCTTAACGGCTGGGAGGCAGAGAGTGACGCATCCAAGCTTATACAGGGACTCGGACTTTCTGAGGATATACTTTATTCACAGATGTCGTCACTTACAGGTAATGAAAAGGTCAAAGTACTTCTTGCACAGGCACTTTTCGGCAATCCTGAAATTATACTTCTTGACGAGCCTACAAACAACCTTGATATAAAGGCTATTGCATGGCTTGAGGACTTTATAATGGACTATGAGGGAACAGTCATAGTCGTATCCCATGACAGACATTTCCTTAATACAGTATGTACACACATGGTCGATATAGACTATAACAAGATAAAGATGTATGTCGGAAACTATGAGTTCTGGTATGAATCATCACAGCTTATACAGGCTATGATAAAACAGCAGAACAAAAAGACTGAGGAAAAAATAAAAGAACTTCAGAGTTTCGTTCAGCGTTTCTCTGCAAACAAATCAAAGTCAAAGCAGGCAACATCAAGAAGAAAACTTCTTGAAAAACTCAGTGTTGAGGAAATGCCTGCATCAAGCAGACGTTATCCGTTTGTTGGTTTCACTATGGACAGGGAAGTAGGCAAGGAGGTACTTACAGTAGAGAACCTTTCAAAGACGGTTGACGGAGAGAAAGTACTCAACAACGTATCATTCAGAATAGAACGTACAGACAAAGTTGCATTCCTTTGTG
>JBGVAQ010000031.1:0-3089 GCA_045224775.1 Acutalibacteraceae bacterium
ACGCTACGATAAGCTCGATTCAATTTTTCTTTCTGTTATCATGTTGGCTATGATTTTTGATGCTCTTTTTATGTGAACACGCTCTAATATTCTTTGATTGAAATGCGGATCCTCATCCTGAATACTCATCATGGCAGTATCAAGTTCTCTTAACAGGTCGGGACGGTTTTTATTTACGGTAAAATAGTAATCTGATTCTCCGACTTTACAGACAGGGAGCATCGTTTCCATTATACCCATACCGTCAAGTGTTACAAATGCATCAAGTTCACCGTTTGCAACTTTGGTACGTGAAACGGATTCATTTTCTATAACTTAAACTATCTCCGGTGTTATCTTGTTTTTTTGTACCCAGTTTTTCAGCAGATCTGCCTGAACACTGTCCTTGTTTACTCCTATTTTTTTACCGTTGAATGATGTTATATCATTAAGTGTTATAGTGTCATTTGACGCATCAATATAGATATAGTAAGATTCCGTACCCATTTCCAGAGAAGAATACAGCATTGATTCGGCACGTTTCTCTGTGAAGGAAACATCACTCATAAGATCAATTTCTCCGTTTTTGAGCATCTGAAGCAGATTGGGCCAGCTATCCTCCACATACTCATATGTCCAGCCTGTATGGGCGGCTATTTTTTGCTCGTACTCATATACCATACCGCATCTTCTGCCGAACTGGTCTGTATAGCAATATGTAGTTTCATACCAGCCTACACGCACCGTTTTTTTATCTGTGTCCTTTGCATATACCGGAAACGCTGTAACAGTACTTATAATCATCAGCATGAATACTGTGAACAATGATATTATTTTCTTCATATATTACACTACCTCGTTTTTTTCTTACTGTTTTAGCATCAGGTTGTGAATTTTTATATAAGAAATATATATAATAAAAAATACACATAAAATATAACACCTTTTTTTGCATAATTCAATAATATTTGACAAATTTAGTTGATGATGTTAAAATTCTGTATAAAGAAATAAAACATAGGAGTGTGTAATGTATGAAGAAAAAATCGGCTTTATTGATAGCTGTCCTGATAGCCTTATCGTGCTTTTCGGGCTGTTCGGGAAAAGCGGAAAACAACAGCACCTCATCGTCAAATTCACAGACAATAACAAGTCAGGAAAGCTCTCAGCTCAACAGTGTTCAGGAGAATACATCGTCCGTAAGTGAAACTGCTCAGCAGGAAAGTCCGGATAAAGCTTCCGACACTGCATCGTCACTCACTTCCACAGCATCATCTTCTGTTTCGTCCGGAACAGCTTCATCTGACATATCCGAAAAAACATCTTCTGAGCCATCATCAGAGGTTTCCGAAAACAGCGACGTGGAAGATTCCGGTAATGTACAGCAGTCCTCACAGACACAGGTTTCGTCTGAATCTTCGGTTCAGCCTTCACAGGTATCTCAGACATCACATGTTTCACAGACTTCTCAGGTATCCCAGACTTCACAGAACAGTGAAGTTCGGCAAAGCTCGCAGTCGGAGCCTTCACCTCAGCCTCAGCCACATCAGGAAACAAGCAATCCTGTACAGCCGGCATCAAAAACAGATATAGGCGGAATGGCACTTTATGATCAGCTTTTCAGAATTGAGAATAAAGTAAGCATAAACATTACAATGAGCAAGTCCGAGCTTGACAAGCTTCAGAACGATTATATGACCTATACGGCTAAGGACGAGAACAAAAAATCCGAGATATACCGTATGGCGACAGTTACATTTACCGTTGGTTCCGAAAGCTATACAGTAGATGAGGTCGGCATAAGACTGAAGGGAAATCAGTCATTGGAGCCGCCTTTTGCAAAAAACGGTTCTCCGAATATATGCAGCTATAAGCTCAGCTTTGACGAAACCTTTGACGACAAGGACGAATACGGTTCTTCTGCTAAGGTCTGGACAGACAAAACCGCCCGTGATGAAAGAAAAAAGCGCAAGTTCGCCTCAATGAACGAGCTTGATATAAAGTGGAATATATGTTACGACAACACCAATATAAGAGAAATCTACGCTACAAAGCTTTTTGAATCTGCAAATGTTCTTGTGCAGAAGATAGGTCTTTCACAAATGACGGTAAACGGCAATAATTACGGACTTGTAAAGATATATGAGCCGATAGACAAGACCTTCCTCGAAAAAAGGCTGCCGGAATCTGCCATAGGCGGCGATCTTTACAAATGTATGTGGTCAGAGTACAGCAGCAGCGGTTCACGTACAGGCAGCTGGAGAGGTGCTAACTACCAGACAAACAACAGCTACGGAATACAGCAGAACAGCAAGGGCATAAAATACAACTTTAATCTTAAAACGAACAAGAAATCTTCGGATCACTCATCACTGAAAAATTTCCTGAGTGTGATAAACAAAGCAAATCTTACAAAAGACGAGCTTGAAAAAGTGCTTGACATTGACTGTTATGCAGCGTTTATGGCGGCATCATATTTTGCCGGAGATCCCGATGATATACGGAACAACTTCAACAATCACTATCTTTACTTCCGCAAAGACAACGGAAAGGCGATATTCATAGTTTATGACAATGATCGTACACTCGGCATAACCTACGGACTTAACAGGAACTGTGCAGAGCGCAATCCGTACTCGAACTATGCGGCAACAGCCGGTGATCAGAAGAACCCGCTTATCAAAAAACCATCTGCCATGATGCTTTGCCGTCGCTTACATATATTCGTGACAAATACGCTGCTCAGCTCAAAAAGCTTGCAGCTTCGGAAATGCTGACGAGCGATGCGGACTTCAACAAGATGTACAACACAGCAAAATCAAATTATGAGAGCATCATAACTCCGTATACACGATTTGCAAATCAGGAAGAAACATTCAGATTCAGCCTTGACGGAAACAAAAACGGCGGTGACAGAGCGAACATGTCGTTTGAGCAGTTCCGTTCACAGATAATGAACACATACAAGGCTTCAAAGCCGTAATTTAAAATATGATATAACAAAGGACACCTACTGTTTTGTGTGACAGTAGGTGTCCTTGAATTATTGGCTTATTAAGTTCCGTTTTGCTCTCGATTTGCTCCTATTTCCCGAATAAAGATTAAAAACT
>JBGVAQ010000032.1:0-2128 GCA_045224775.1 Acutalibacteraceae bacterium
CTTTACCTTTGGGATATGTCCGACCGTACTCCCCATGTATGGGATGTCTCCGTACCGCAGGGATTTAATGCAACCCGTTTAAAAAAGGACAATAAGAATATCAGATTACATTATATAAATGCCGATAAATGGAGTGTTGGCATTACAGAGACCTTAACACCTGACGGCAACAAAGTCCGTCTGTATGATAAGGAACGATGTATAATTGACCTGATCAAGAAAAAAGACAAGATAGATAAGCAGTTATATCTGCAGGCTCTGCACGAATACTTTAATGACCGAACTAACGACCATGCGCAGCTTATCAGATATGCTAAGATCTTCCATATAGAAAGACCTGTCCGAGATTACATGGATATACTGACAGGCTGAAAGGAACACACCACAGATGAAAACACCGGAGCAGCTTAAAGGCGCAATCCGCAATATGGCCAAAGAGAAAGACCTTCATGCTCAGGAAGTATTACAGATTTTTATGTTTGAGCGTATTCTGGAGAGATTATCCCTCTCTCCATATAAAAAGAACTTTGTCTTAAAGGGCGGTCTGTTGATTTCTTCCATGATCGGCATTTCTGAAAGAACCACCATGGATATGGATACAACTGTTCGTGGAATAGATATGGACGAAGAAAACATTGAAAAAATCGTAAAAGAAATCTTCGACATTGATACCGGAGACGGAATCATCTTCCGGTTTGAGAAGATCGAGCCTATCCGTGAAGATGACGATTACAACAATTTCCGAGTTCACTTTGTTGCAGAGTACGGCAAGATAAAGAACAAAATGAAGATTGACATCACCACCGGGGATGAGATCACACCTGCAGCTATCGAGTATTCTTTTCATACCATGTTCGATGAAAAGGACATTGATGTGTATGCCTATACTTTGGAAACGATCCTTGCAGAAAAATATGAAACAGTTATCCGCAGAGGCATCGGGAATACCAGATCAAGGGACTTCTATGATTTATATGTCCTCTTCCACCTTTACAGGGACTCCATCAATCCGGCACATTTTAAATTGGCTGTAGAGCATACTGCCAAGAAGCGAGGATCCTTTGATCTTTTGAAAAAATATGAGTCCATCTGCGCTGATGTAAAAGCAGAAGAATCTCTTGCAAATGACTGGAGCAATTACATTGCCGACGAGACATATGCAGCCAGGCTCTCATTTGATGAAGTGGTCGATAATGCTGTTGTAGTCGGAAAATATCTTGAGAACATTCCGGAAAATAATTGACGTCAGGTTCCTGCTCTGCTAACATGACCTCAGTTCAAATTTTATAAGACACCTAAACTGCTACTATTACCGGTGCACCCGTGCGCCCGTACTGTGGCAGTTTTTTATTTTCCCGTTATATTCCCCACAGTACAAAAGCATAAAAGCAATCGCCGGATACGGCGTTATGGGTTCAAAGCCGCCTGCCCTATGGCAGTCTGAACCCGCAAATCCCAAAGGATTTGCAAGAAGAATACCAAGCATTGGATGTGTTCCCACACATCCACATTTGCTGAACATTTTTCCAGCCGGAAAAATGACGCAAATGAGCTTGCAAGGGGATACTCCCCCTGACCCCCGTCAATGCAGAACTGCACTCTTTTCCCTCTCCAAAAAAAGAACAGTTCTGTTCAAAAAACAAACACGCCGGAAACGGCAATTTTGAAAGGAAGTGGTATATATGAGCGGCAAGCGAGACCGCACCAATGAGCTAAAAGTATTCCTCAGCGACAATGAGCAATATGTGCTTGATGAAAAGGTCAAAACCTCTCACATGAGGAACAAATCCGAGTATATCCGTCACCTGATCCTATACGGTTATGTCTATGACATCGACTATAACGGGCTGAAGGAATACAGCTATCAAATAGCTGCCCTCGGCAGAAACATAAACATGATCAGAGAGCGGATTATGAAAACAGGGAACGCTTACGAAGAAGATCTAAATGAGATAAAGGAGCTGATGGATAAGATATGGCATACACACGAATCCATGCTATCAAAAGTACCGTTACAAAAGCTGTAGCTTATATTTGCAACCCGGATAAGACCGAGCAGCAACTGCTCGTTGATTCATTTGGCTGTAGTCCCGAAACAGCCAGGCATGACTTTGACTATGCTCTTTCC
>JBGVAQ010000033.1:0-6491 GCA_045224775.1 Acutalibacteraceae bacterium
TGATAATGCTCCCCGGCGGATTCTCCGGCGGTGACGAGCCTGACGGTTCGGGTAAGTTCATAGCTACAACTTTCAGAAATCCGAGAGTTTCCGAGGCTGTAAACACACTTCTTAAAAAGCGTGACGGACTTATGCTCGGTATATGCAACGGTTTTCAGGCACTCATAAAGTTAGGTCTTGTACCTTACGGCGAGATAACCGACCTTAAAGAGAATGATCCGACACTTACATTCAATACTGTGGGCAGACATATTTCAAGAATGGCATATACAAGAGTAACATCTGTAAAATCCCCATGGTTCTCGATGGTGAATGCAGGAGATATCCACGCTGTACCGATATCACACGGCGAGGGCAGATTTGTTGCCGATGACGAAACACTTGCAAGGCTTATTGCCAATGGTCAGATAGCAACACAGTATGTTGAGCCGAACGGAAATGTCGCATCCGATATTGAATACAATCCCAACGGTTCAGTATGTGCTATCGAGGGTATAACAAGCCCTGACGGACGTGTTCTCGGAAAGATGGGACACTCCGAGCGTAAGGGCGATAACCTCTACTTCAACGTACCGTTTGAGAAAGACCAGAAAATATTTGAAAGCGGCGTTAAGTACTTTGGCTGATATTGAATTGAATATATCATAAAAATAACAGGCATGATGTCCTTTCGGATGTCATGCCTGTTCTGATATGTGCCTGTGATTATTCGTTGTTTTCTTCTTCCGGTAAAGCCGGCTGTTCATCGTCTTTTTTCAGGCTTCTTACAAGGTCTATTATCTCAAGAACAAGACTTGCAACAGTTAATGCCAGTGTGACAGTTACTATTATATCTCTGAATTTCATGGTTTATCTCTCCTTCCTTTTGGATTTGCTGTCATATATATTCTATAACAAACATTGCTGTCAGTCAATGAGTATCATTTCACTTTTGTACAAATGCCTGACTCAGGCTCCCTCTGTGAGGGAGGCTATATTTTTTAACATTTTTTTGTTGAAAAATTGCAAAAAATAGTTTATAATAGACATTAATCCGTATAAATGCCGTTTACACGGCAAAATAAAATTTAAAGGAGGATTTTTTATGCAGCTCTTAAAAAAATGTTTAGCCGAATGTCTTGGTACTTTCGTACTTGTTCTTTTCGGCTGCGGTACAGCATGTGTTCTTAACTGCACAGCCTCTGTTCCGAACGAAGCCTACTTCATGACAGCACTTGCTTTCGGTCTTGTTATTGTCGCTATGGCTTATTCTATCGGCAATATCTCAGGCTGTCACATCAACCCGGCGGTTTCAATCGCTATGCTCGTAAGCAAAAAGATGACTCCAAAAGAGTTCTGTGCTTATGTTGCATCTCAGTTTATCGGTGCTATAATCGGCGGTGCTCTGCTCCTCGCTTTCTTCGGTTCCGAAAGCGGTCTTGGCACAAACGCTCTCTATGACAACAATATATGGTCATCAATGCTCATAGAGGTAATACTTACTTTTGTATTCGTTATAGCTATCCTCGGCGTTACATCCAAAACAAGCAACGGTGCTGTTGCAGGTATCGTTATAGGTCTTACACTTACACTTGTACATGTTTTCGGCATACACTTCACAGGTACATCCGTTAACCCTGCAAGAAGCTTCGGTCCTGCTATCTTCGCAGGCGGCGCTGCATTTACAAATGTATGGGTATTCATACTTGCTCCCCTCGTTGGCGGCGTTCTTGCTGCTGTTGTATATGGCTTCCTCGCTAAAGGCAGCGAAGAAGAAAAAGAAGAAGACGCTGCTCCGGCTGTAAAGTCAACTTCGTCTTACGCTCCCCGTCCGAAAACAGCAGGAAAGAAAAAAAGAAAGTAATATCCGGATAATATAAAAAATCCCCGACTGTATCAATCAGTCGGGAATTTTTTTGTCAAAGGCAATTTGCTCTTGTTCACTGCATATTTTTCCTGTCAAGCTTTGCAGGCTCAAACAGCTTTGCATAATCGTTTACTTTCTTTGTTTCCCCCGTGTTTTCAAGGAGAAACGTTTCATCAAGCAGCTCTGTGTACTTTACGGGGCTTCCTTCAAGTGCATTCATAATTGCATTTCCGGTGTAGAACTTTGCGCCAAGCATAATTTCCAGTATGTCAAGCTCTCCTTCAAAATCAAATTCCTGCATTTCCGACCTCTCCTTCTTCTTTTATATGCATCCTCTCTCATTATACTACATTTTTTTAATATTTCAACTGTTGTATATGATTTTTTTGTAGAAAAACAGGGAGGTATATGTTATAATTAAGAAAATCGTAAAAAGGACAGATGATATGAGGATACTGAAAACTTCGCCGTCAGATGACGGCTTTATTATGCCTGCCGAATTTTCAAAGCACAGCGGATGTATAATGATATTCCCGCACAGACGTGATTCATGGCAGAACGGTGCTTATGCCGCAAGAAAAGCCTTTGCCGAAGTCATAAGCATTATATCTCTCTCGGAAAAAGTAACTGTATGCGCAAGATATGAGGACTACGACAGCGCAAGGAAAATGCTTCCCGAAAGGGTGCGTGTTATAGAAATGGAGTCCGATGATTCGTGGGCAAGAGATGTTGCACCGACATTCGTGACAAACGGCTGTGAAATAAGGGGTATAGACTGGGGCTTCAATGCATGGGGCGGTCTGCATGACGGTCTGTATTTTCCTTGGGATAAGGACAATAAAATGGCAAGAAAGCTCTGTGACGTGCTTGATGTTGATGTATATGACAAACGCAGCTTTATACTTGAGGGCGGCTCGATACACTCTGACGGTGAGGGCACTATACTTACAACAGAAGCCTGTCTGTTAAGCGGCGGCAGAAATCCGCAGCTTAATAAAGAACAGATAGAAAACGAGCTTAAAAGCTCTCTCGGCGCAAAAAAGGTGATATGGCTGAAATCGGGCATATACAACGATGAAACTAATGAGCATGTCGATAATATATGTGCGTTCACTTCCCCCGGTGAAGTCGTTCTTGCATGGACTGATGACGAAAACGATCCTCAGTATGAAATGTCAAAAAGCTGTCTTGATATTCTCGAAAACAGTACGGATGCATGCGGAAGAAAAATAAAGGTGCATAAGCTGCCGCTGCCGAAGCCTGTTACAATAACCGCTGAGGAATGTGCAGGACTTGACGATATGGACGGCGAACCTACACGCACAGCCGGAGAACGTCTTGCAGCATCTTATGTAAATTTCTATATCTCAAACAAGCATGTAATATGTCCGCAGTTCAACGACAAAAACGACAAAACCGCACTTGACATACTTTCAAAGCTTTTTCCGACAAGAACTGTAATGGGCGTATATGCAAGAGATATACTCATAGGCGGCGGAAACATACACTGTATAACACAGCAGATACCCGATTACAATGTACAATGAGCAATGAGCAATGTGCAATGTACAATGTACATTGTACAATGAAATATTATGATACGGAGGAATGTACAATGAATAAAATAAAGGTCGCAGCAGTTCAGATGTCGATGCGCTGCAATCCCGAAGACAATATCTATACGGCTGAATGCATGATAAGAAAAGCTGCTGCCGAGGGCGCAAATATCATACTTCTGCCTGAGCTTTTTGAAACAAAATACTTCTGTCAGGAAAGAAACTACGGTTATTACAAGCTTGCAAAACCGCTTGATGAAAACATGGCTGTAAGACGTTTCAAGGATGTGGCTAAATCACTCGGCGTTGTTATACCCGTAAGCTTTTTTGAAAAGGATGTAAACAACACCTACAACTCGGTAGCTATGATAGATGCTGACGGCTCTGTTCTCGGAGTTTACAGGAAAACACATATACCCGATGACCAGTTCTATCAGGAAAAATTCTATTTCACCCCCGGCGATACAGGCTTCAGGGCATGGAAAACACGTTTCGGAACAATAGGTGTGGGAATATGCTGGGACCAGTGGTTTCCCGAATGTGCAAGGAGCATGGCTCTCATGGGTGCGGATATACTTCTTTATCCTACGGCTATCGGCTCTGAACCTATACTCGATGTTGACAGTATGCCGCACTGGAGAAGGGTAATGCAGGGACACGCCGCCGCAAACATCACTCCCGTAATAGCCGCAAACAGAATAGGTACAGAAAAAGTCTATCCCTGTGAGGAAAACAACAATCAGTCGTCATCACTCTGTTTCTACGGTTCATCATTTATGACTGACGAAACAGGCGAAATAATATCTTCAGCCGACCGCACAAGCGAAACTGTCATATACGCTGAATACGACCTTGAGCAGATACATGAAATGCGTATGAGCTGGGGACTTTTCCGTGACAGGCGACCGGAAATGTACTCTACGATAATTCATAATTCATAATGCATAATGCATAATTAACAAAACACTCAACCGAGAGGTATCATAATGAAAAAATGGGTAAAAATAACTATCATTTCAGTAAGCTCTGTGGTTGTTGTTTCACTGGCGGCATTTTTCATATATGTAAGCATATACTATCATGCGACAGATGAAGCTTTATCAGCTATGCAGTCGGACAGTGCAGTTACCGTGACAGAAAGCGGAGGACGCATAATTTTTGAGCCGAAAAACGCAGAGTACGGATTCATATTCTATCCGGGCGGAAAGGTCGAGGCAAAGGCTTATGCACCGCTCATGCATAAGCTTGCGGAAAACAATGTACTGTGCATAATAGTAGAAATGCCGTTCAATCTTGCGGTATTCAACATAAACGGTGCTGACGGCATACAGGAGGATTTTCCGCAGATAAAGCACTGGTACATCGGCGGTCATTCACTCGGAGGAAGTATGGCGGCTGTATATGCGTCTGAACACGCAGATAAGCTTGACGGACTTGTACTGCTTGCGGCATACTCTGCAAGAGATGTCAGCGATACAAAGCTTAATGTCATCTCGATATACGGCACAAGCGACACTGTGCTGAATGCAGAGAACTACAAAAAGAACCTTACAAATCTTCCGTCAGATACAAAGCAGTTTTTCATTTTCGGCGGCTGTCATTCATTCTTCGGGAGCTACGGAACACAGCGTGGTGACGGAATACCTACCATAACCCGTGAAGAACAGGTATCTCAGACAGTAAGCTATCTTATAAGTCAATGGTTTTTGAACTAACAAATCAGCCTCCCTCACTGAGAGAGGCTTTTGTATCGAAAAAACACACGGTCAGCCTGAATGTAAGCTGTACCGTGTGCTTTTATGCCTGAAATTATTTTATGCCCTCGGGGTTCTTTGTCTGGAAGTTCCATGTATCTTCGCACATCTTGTCAATGCCGAGTTCTGCTTTCCAGCCAAGCTCTGTGTTTGCCTTTGTAGCGTCTGCATAGAATGCGGGAAGGTCACCTGAACGTCTGTCACCGATGACATAATTCAGCTTCTTTCCGCTTGCCTTTTCAAATGCGTGTACTATGTCAAGAACACTGTATCCTACACCGTTACCGATGTTGTATGCGTCAATTCCTGTGCCTTCAAGTATTTTTGCAACAGCGCAGAGATGTGCTTTTGCGAGGTCTACAACGTGGATATAATCACGGATGCATGTGCCGTCCTTTGTGTCGTAGTCACCGCCGAAAACTGTGAGCTGTGGAAGTCTGCCTATTGCAACTCTTGCTATATAGGGCATGAGGTTGTTAGGTATGCCGTTGGGATCTTCACCTATAAGTCCGCTTTCATGTGCGCCTATGGGGTTGAAGTAGCGGAGAAGTGAAATGCTCCATTCGTTGTCGGCTTTATATACGTCACCGAGTATCTGCTCGATAAAATGCTTTGTTCTGCCGTAGGGATTGCTTACATCGCCTGTTGTCATGGTTTCCTTGTAGGGAATGGGATTGTTTCCGTAAACGGTTGCCGATGAGCTGAAAACTATTTTCTTGCAGTTATATTTTTCCATTACCTCAAAGAGAGTAACACTGCCTGAAATATTGTTTTCATAATAGAGGAGAGGGAACTGTGATGATTCACCGACAGCTTTAAGACCTGCAAAATGTATTACAGCGTCAACGTCGTTTTCACCGAATATTTTTTCAAGACCTTCTCTGTCTCGTATATCACATTCATATCTTTTGAGTGACTTTCCTGTTATCTTTTCTACTCTGTTGAGTACTTCGGGGACACTGTTGTAATAGTTATCGACAACGATAACATCATAGCCTGCATTGAGAAGCTCTACACAGGTATGACTTCCTATGTAGCCTGCACCGCCTGTTACAAGAATTGTCATTTTGATTATCTCCTTTATATTAAGATACCTTTATTATACGCTGAGAGCTATGCTGTTGTCAACAACCGACTTGTGATTTTCACGGAAATTAACTTTCTCTAAAAGAAAATAAGAAATATGTCATCCTGAGCGTAAGCGAAGGATCTTAAAAGATTCTTCACTGCGTTCGGAATGACAAATCAAGTGTGTTTATCGTTCTATTTCCGCTTCGCTGATATATCCTGACCGCAAGTTACACTCCCTCAGTCAGCATAGCTGACAGCTCCCTC
>JBGVAQ010000034.1:0-3307 GCA_045224775.1 Acutalibacteraceae bacterium
AACCTTCAAAGCCAGATACCCCATCAATACTATTACATTTTGGTCCCCTACGGGGAGTGTGAGTTGCAACGTAACGGAAAGGATGTACCTCTTGAAGTAATCGTTTCGTCCCCTACGGGGCGTGTGAGTTGCAACGTTTACAGTTCAGGAGTTTGTGGATATGTGCAAGTTTCGTCCCCTACGGGGCGTGTGAGTTGCAACTGGAATCGGTTGTGCAATTGTAACAAAATATCTCGTTTCGTCCCCTACGGGGCGTGTGAGTTGCAACCTTCGGGGGCGTATGGGACAGTATTCAAGCTGCTGACGTTTCGTCCCCTACGGGGCGTGTGAGTTGCAACGTCAGTAAAAATACGCTCCGAAAAGCCGCTTTTAATGCGGCTTTTAAGACACGCTTTTTCCGCTTTTGGCGAACCTATGCTATATTATAGCATTTGTGAGTGTGTTTGTCAACACTTTTTGAATTTTTCCGCTTTTTATCAGTGTTTTACGGCTGTGCGAACCTCACCCGAAATATTTTTCCTTTCCGCATACCATATCTACAAGCTCCCTGAATTGTTCTCTCTTTCTGTGGATAAGAGCATTACTGACACGTTTGCTGCGGAATTTTTCATAAAATGTTATGTACACCTTTGCATCAAACGGTGTTTCCAGTTCCTTTTCGGGTGACTGAGATATATTGAAATACTTTCTCTGCTTATACGGTACAAGCTCAAAATCTTCTATGCTGTCACAGTGGATCTGTTCAAAATGATCCGCAAAATCATTATCTATTGATCTCAGTGCAACAGCTTCATTGCTTTTGAAAGCATTATGGATACCGATATCTTTACTTGCCTGTGTCTTGCACAGCTCTGAAAATTTTTCCGTATAAAGCAGTTTTACAAAATCCCTGTTCGACTCGTTATCTTTTCTTCCCGAAAAAACTCCCTCGTGATTCATCAATGCAAGAAAATCCGTCAGACATATAACTGCCTGCTCTCTTGCTTCATAATTTACTTCCTCGGAACTGACAGCATTTTCCTCTGTGTCAAGCAGAGAAAACTCCTCTCCTTCATTATTCTTTTGTTCTATCGCTGTAAGATTTGTTCTTTGACCTTTTATTATCGGGTTATCTTTATTATAACTTTTTGTAAGAAACCTTTTTGCCGACTTTAACAAATACCCCGAAAAGCTTACATCTTTATTCTCTCTGTTTCTGAATTTTTCCGTAAATCCGTCTGTGCTGTTTTTAAAAAACAAGACTTTTATAATACTGTCATAAAGATCTTTCATTTTTACCTTGACCGTCAGATCTTTGCCGTCTTTGTTTTTTACTGTAAAGGGATAATTGCTCTCCGATAGCGGCGGCTCTCCAAGACAAGCTATTTCTTCGTATATACGGTTTATGACTGCCTGCTTTTTGCCGCCTTCGGAATTTTCGTATTCCTGTCCCAGCTTGTCAAGAGATTTTTTTATATCATTAAGTGATCTGCTCATCTTCTTCTCCCTCCTGACCAAAGATAAGTGATGAAAGTATGTTTTCGGGATTCTCTATACCCATACGGCTGAATTTTTCGGAAAGATCGTCTATATAGAAAAGGGATGTCATATCGTATATGTCAAATATATCAACCTTATTTTCAGCATTTTCATTCTGCTTTTTTCCGTGACCTTTGCCATATACTATCATGCCGATAAATACATTTTTCTTGACATGAAAAGCATATCTCATTGCCATCATCTGTACCATCGGCACCGGCTTTGTGCCGTAGGTTATGCAGGAGTATATCTCATCATCATCGCTGCAAAGACGAATAAGCTTTCCGTATAATTCAAGCATTACGGGAATGTCATCACTGTCCTTATAATAAATATACTTTACATTGCATTTAAGCTCACGCTCGGCAACAAGCTCATCAAGTGATGCCTTTACGGTTCCGAGATTTTTTGTTATATCTTTGTTTTCTCCGACTATGAATATTACCTCGATTTCCTCTCCCTTATCCGTGAAATTGTTTATAACATTCAGTATCGGAAGTGAATGTGCCTTTTCATACACCAGCTTAGCGTTTCCGACAGGTCTGTATATAACACTTTTGAGTTCTCCTTTTGCCTGATATGGAACAGACGTAAAAAATTTTTTCATATTCTGATTCTCCTTTACTCACTGATACAATTTTTCGATCCGGTCAATTGACTCCGACATGAATTTTCGGATATGCTCGGCTGAAAAGTTATCCCCTTTGGGAAATATATAACGTTCGGGATTCATAGAAGAAAACTTCTTTTTGTACTCGTCACTGTAGGTGTTGCTTTCACTGGCATGATTGATCTGATTGCGGATATACTTCATGTACAAATAGTCCAGTCTGAGCCTTACCAATTCATCCTTTTTTATATTCACACTGACATTCTCATCTGTGACTCCTTTGACAACACCCTTGAGCTTCTTCATCTCCGAACTTAATACATTACCCGTTTCGTTCCGCATAAAACCGACCAATACATTATCCGCTGCAATCAGCTTGTTGACGGTAAGAGGCAGTTTTTCAAAGCTGCCAAAGGTGCGTTCCAGCAGCTTATCGGAGGCTTTACTGCTTTTGACCAAAGTTCTTTCTCCCTTGTTATTGTAAAAGGTATCACGCAGTTCAAGCACCAGTTGGTACATTTCCTCACATGCCGTATCCACAGGAATCAGCGGTCGGCTGCGGGATCTGTTGGGCTCTTTGATGAGCTGCGCCCTCATTTTAAGCATATCACGCAAATTTTCTGCGATTTCATCCTTGGCAGCCGTAATAAAATAATCCTGATATATTTCCGTGCCGGGATTTGGGCTTTTTTTCTCAAGCTTTTCAAAATCAGCCGTCAAAAATCCAAGCTCTGTAAAATACGCTTTCGGAAGCTTTTCAACATAGATGGTTATCGCCTGCTGTAAAAGGTCGTTATTCAGACACCATTCTATAAGGCTGAGATATCTGCTTTTGCTTTCAGAAAAGAACTTTTCCCTTATCACCGGTACAAGATCAAAAAATCTGTTTTCATAATAGCCGTTATCCCGTTCATCAGAGTGTAACCCCTCAGAAAGCAGTTCATCCATTTCACGGAAGGAACGGTCAAGCTCATCGCCGATACGGCAAAGGCTGATATTATCATAAAAATTCTGCATATTGTCCAACAGGCTGCGAACGGTCTTATTCTGAGATGACGAAAAATATTGTTTAAGAGTGCGGGGATTACCGGTAGAGGTAAATTCATGTGCGCCGTTTATCAGTGTAAACATACGGAATGTGCTGCTTATTTCGCTTATACTTCCTTTACTGCCGTTTTT
>JBGVAQ010000035.1:0-1330 GCA_045224775.1 Acutalibacteraceae bacterium
CGCCTTATTGAGCGATACAATAATGATTATCTGATCGTTATATCGGGTTCCTCGTATGAAGTTTTCCGTTCGGAATATGATTTAGCAAAAATCAGATATGATATAGCCGAAGCATTCAAGGAGGTGGAAAGACTTTGAACATTGTAATTGCTGCGGATAAAAAATATATGAAGATATTCAAAGACAGCCTGACAAGACATAATATTCTCGGCTTTGAAAATGAACTTAAAAGCAACTTTGTCAGCAGGATAGCCGACCATTACAATCCACATATACTGATAGTTGTTGGCGGTGTAAGATGCAGAAAGACAGACTTTTTTGATATTCTGCCGGAACTCCGGAACCGGTGTCCGACTATGAGAATTATTTATTTCTTCGGCAGACGGCTTACGGATGAAACTCAGCGAAACTACATAGAAGTCTGCGAAAAGATGTTCCGTTACGGTTATAATGAAGTTGTACCATACGATATGTATGAACGTGGCTTACAGACAAAGCTTGAAGAAATCATTGAAACTCCGCTTACACCGGAGGATATAAAGAAAATAATTGCCGACCGTCAGGAAGAAAAAATCCATACCGAAACACTGGTGCATAATATTGACCGAATTATTGATACAACACCGGTCAGCTTTGATAAAGCAGAAGTTGAAGCGGAATATGATGATACCAAAATCATCCGGTACGATGAACCGCCGGAAAGATTAACGGAAAAGCAGAGCGAACACATTACTGTTGCTGTCGGTACAATTTCCGAAAAACAGGCAGGATGTACCATGACTGCATTGGAGATCGCATTCCTTCTGTTAAAGCAAAAACAATCTGTCGCTGTTTTTTTAGAGGATGAAACCTATGAAAGATATATCGGGTATCACGGTATCAATTATGCATCGAACGGCTGTCAGGTCAATGATCTGACACTCTTTCCTTTATCTGTATATGCCGAAAAACGTGAGTTTATCAAGTTTTCTGTCTGCGATGTAGGCTTTGCCCCTATTGTGACGGAAGATGCAGCATATCCCATATTTGAAAATGCACCGATAAAAATATGTATTTGTTCTTTCAACGAGTGGGATGTTTCAATTCTTGCCGATTATCTGAACAGTCCCCTGCCCTACATAAAGGATATAAACTACATCTTTTTTCCTGTCAGTCAGGAAACCTTTTCAAAATTCAATCAGCAAATGACAAAAGGACACTGCAAGGCTTTTCGTACACGGAACAGTCCCAGCTACACAAAACCGTGTGAACTCAATGTCGATACTTACAGCCGGATACTGAACAAGTATATTGACATTCAAATAAAGAAAAAGCACAAAAGAGTGCTTGG
>JBGVAQ010000036.1:0-1844 GCA_045224775.1 Acutalibacteraceae bacterium
GGTTAAGGAAAGGGGATTGCAAAAGGGGGAACCCCTTGAGGTTTCCACCTTTTGACTGACCAAAGCAGAAATACTGATAAAGCATCACTCAAGGCGTTAAAGCAGAACTGTCAAACCCGTTAAATCAGCCGCAACGAAGATTGTAAGTTTCACAGATTCAGGTTACACGAATGACCGCCTTACCCTCCGTTCCCGGTTAAGCATCTTCAGATCCTTTTCATCCATTTCCTTCTTCTGAAAACGCTCCATGACAGTATCAGACGTACACATTCCTCCATCGAAAGAACGAAATATACAACGGGTATCGGGAGCTTCCATACATAGGCGCTGAGCAGTGCCAGCGGAACGCCGACGCCCCATGTGCCTGTAAGCTCGATTATCATTACGATCTTAGTCCGCCCGCCGCTTTTGATAATGCCGCCGCCGATTATCATATTCAGAACCTTGACAGGTGAAACGACTGCAAACACAAGTAGAATCTGCTGCGCCACAAGCTTGACATATTTTTCTACATTGTAAGCGTCCGTATAATATTTCATTGAATAGACCAGCGCTACCGATAATATAAATGACCCGATAAGTCCATATAATATCATCTTTTTTGATTTTTCAAAAGCGGAATCAAAGCTGCCCTTGCCAAGCTCCTTGCCGATCAGTATTCCTGAAGCCTGCGCCAGACCGCTGAGCGCTCCTATCATAAGCCCCTGTATCGGGTAGGTAAGCGTCATTCCTGCGCATTCAAGAGTACCAATATGACCATAGACGGAAGCGTAAATGTTTTCGCTCAGGCTCCACATAAACTCGGTCACAAGTATCGGCAGCAGAATAGCAATATATTTTCCGTAAGACATCTTTGTAAGCTTTACGGAGAAGCTCAATTCCGATCCGTTTTTTCTGCAGACAACGATCAGACTCGTTACCAGCAGAAGCGTATTGAAAAGCTGTGAAATAACGGTTGCAATGCCTGCGCCGTCTGCTCCCATTGCTGCGAACCCCAGCCTGCCGAAGATCAGAACATAATTCAGCCCGGTATTGACAGCGTTTGCCATAATGCTGAAAATAAGCGGCAGGACTGCTTTTTCCATACATCTCAGGCGCGTAGAGATCAGCATATCTATAGCATATGGTAAAAAGCCGAAGGAAATTATCATCAGATATCCGGAAGCTGTATTCACCGTTTCGCTATCGGTGGAGTACAGTCCCATAAGCTGAGTCGGAAGCAGCAGGCACACGGACATGAATATTACAGCGATCACTACAGAAATGGCTGTGTTCAGACAAAAGCTGCGGTTCACTTCTTTTTCATCCCTGGCACCGATATACTGTGAGATCATAATACCCGCGACTGAAACCACCGCTCCGATGACCACACCGTACAGAGAAGAAAGCTTTCCGGCAATACCCACGGCAGCGACACTTGTACTTCCTAAATTACCCACCATTATCTGATCGACGATGCTGAATGATGCCTGAAGCATACTTTGCAGCGCAACAGGAACGGCAATTTTTGTTACAGATCGTAAAAATGAATATGACCGCATAATCATCCCTCCGTCAGTTTTCCTTCAATGAGAGTATAATACAGAAACGGCAATATTACAATAGGTTAATCGCGTAACCTCATTCAAAAACAGGTAAGTGTTTTTTATACAATCTGTCAATTTTATATAATAACCTGAATCAGTGAAACCGACATCTCCGCTTCGGGCGGATAAGGGGGGATGTTCTGCTTTCATGCCCATCGCTATGCCTATGCGCTTCTGTATCTCTTCGTATTTTTCCTGCACTATCTCCCATTTGTCCTTCTTGCTAAGAATGTTTTTGGCGCTCTGCTTTCTGATAGC
>JBGVAQ010000037.1:0-18668 GCA_045224775.1 Acutalibacteraceae bacterium
TTGTTTATCTCTGTTTCTCTTGCTTCCATTTTCAGTATGCGCTTTTCTCCCTCATCAGCAAGCTTTCTGAATTCGGATATTGTTGTCTTCATCTGCGGAAGTGCTCTTGCCTTGTATTCCGTTACGGAATCGAGTGCTTCAAAGGTATCGGCAAATGCTGCCCTGAGTGTATCGACAGAGATATTTGTTTCCATAGCCTGCTGCTGTATAGTAGCGCCCTGCTCCTTGAGCATCTTTGATGTTGCGCCGATGAGCTTGTTTGTAGCTTCATTTACAGCGTTTACCTTTTCAAGGACTATCTTCTGATTATAGAGTGCACTTGCAACAGTAACTGCTATCCTGAGTGCAGATACGGTAACATTCTCCGCACGTTCTACCGCACGGATAAGCTCCTTGTTATTGCGTCTTACTATCTCCATAGCGATAATACCCTGCATATTTACTGCCTGCATCTGCTGCATATCCATAACTCTCTGACGGAGCGGGAAAAGTACTTCTTCCTCGATGAACTTTATTCTCTCCTCATCGACATTCTCAACTTTTGCCTTGTCAATTGCATTGGTTATAGCCTCGTCCATATCCATTCCAAGCTCTATCTGCTGGGAGAGCTTTTTGGTAAGGTCACGGAGTGCAAGCTGCTCAACTTCAAGAGTCATGTTGTCACGCTTGAGTACGCCCTTTCCCCTGCCGAGAGATTCTATTGTCTTTGCGATAACGTCATCAGCCTTTTCAAACTTTGCAAAATAGTTTCTTATCGGGTTGAAAAGCTTACCGAGAGGGCCTTTCTTTGCAAAGTCGATACCCGAAGGATCAAGGTCTTTCATCTGAGTCTGGAGCTGACTTAACCCGTTTACGACTTCGCCGTTTTCTCCGCCCATTTTTGTAAGGTCTACGAGTCTGACATTGAGAAGTTCATTCTTCTGTGTGGATTTTTCCACTATATCTGTACCGAAAGTATCTATTGACGTAACTATATTACGTCTGTCCTCAAGTGAACCGAGGTCGAATTTAAAAAGCTCGTCGGTGTTGCTGTCTGCTGCCTTTTCAAGCTTTTCCTTAGTTTCGGGAGCAGGTACAAGCTCCTCCTTGACTTCTTCCTTTACGGCCTCTACGTCAGGCAGATCCATTGAAAATCCCATTGTTTTTTCCTCCTGTTTTGTTTTTTATTATTACATCTCCGAATTAAAGAGATTCTTTAACTGATAAACTATATCATCACTGTCGGCATTTATAGTAGCCGCCTCGTTTATTTCGGATATTCTTTTCAGAGCTTCGATATTTGCATTGTAGCCGATTGAATATATCGGTATCTGATAGTTCTTTACTACAGAGTCGATATCGTTTAGTGAAAAACCGACATTCTGTTCGCCGTCACTGAGAAGGAATATCATAGTCTTGGCATCAGGCTGTGCTTCCTTAGCCTTGTTTATCATATCTATTGCGACAACAAGTGCATCATAGGTTGCTGTCTGACCTGTTGCGTCAAGGCTCTGTACAGCACCCTTGAAAAGTGCCTGCTGGTTTATATCAAACTTTGCTATAGGAAGGTTCATATATACCTTGTTGTTATATGAGATAAGTCCGATATAATTATTCTTGCTGATATACTGCATTGAGTTTATGAGTGACTTCTGAAGCTCGTTTATAGGCTCGCCGCTCATACTGCCTGATGTATCGGCAATAAATACTGCGATAATAGGTCTGCCGCTGTTTTTGTTTTCCTTATAGAGTTTCTGAGCCTGTATGAGCTGTTCGCCCTTGATAGTATCGGGAAGCTCGCTCTTATACTTTTCATTCTGATTGAAGCCATACTCTTTGGCATGATTCTGTGCCTTTTCGGTAAGACAGTACTCACAGAACTTTTCAAGAACTGTATTCTTATCAGCAGAGAGCTTTCCGAGTGCATACATCGGATTGTCATGCCTTACACCAAACGGAGTGAACACATAGTTTACATTGAGTGAAGCATCGTTGTTATAAAGCTGGCTTTCCATTACAAGTGCATCAAGAGAACCCGACTCGGCAGACTTTCTCATCTGGAGAGTATTGTAAGATACAAGAGGTACATTCTCCTGAAAAAGCTTGAAGCCTTCAACAGCCTTCTCACTCAGAAGATCATCTGCATCATAGGTGTACAGTGTGCTTACGAGGAAGTTAAGACCTGTCGAGCTTACAAACGGGTTTGTATAGCCCATAGCTATCTCGCCTGAAGCTGTAGCCTGTGAAATAACCTTCATGTTTACTGCGCCGTATTTATCAATTATTTCTTTATACTTGCTTTTTGACAGAAGTACACCTGCCGTATTTCCTGCAAGTTTTTTCTCCTTGAGAGTTGTTTCAACACCGCTTGCCTGAAGCATCTTTCCCCAGAATTCATTTGAAGGTGATATTGCATCGGGGATATACTTTCCTGTCCTGATATAATCGAATGCAGGACCTGATGATACGGAACGGATAGAAACGGATATTGTTTTTCCGTTCACTGAAAAATTCTCTTTGTTGAAATCTTCCGCTACTTCATTGAGCCAGCCGTCTGTACCTGTACCGGCTTTTTCGGGTGATGAGAATATCTCAATATTTATATTGCCGCTGCCTGTAACGGTAAGAGGATAGCTTTTCTGAATATCGGGAAGCTCCTCATCCTCGGAAAGCAAGTCACTGTCATCAATAGCTGCTTTTTTTGTATTGACATTTTCGACCTTTACCTGCGAAAGAAGATCGCCTATCTTTTTTTCAGCCTCTTCACCGGTTATCTGATCCTGTGTTTTTCCTACATCCTTTGTCAGCGTTATACCCAGAAATACAGCTCCGAAAACAACAAGAGCTATTACTGCGAATATCGCTATTTTTTTACCTGTTGATCCTGACATTGTTTACCCTCCTGTCAAAGCTTATAATATTTTGTCTGTGCTATAAGATCGTTTATTTCCTGAATTGCTGCTATATTTTCAAGGCCCTGTTCATCAAGGTCATCGAGCTTGGATATTTCAAGCAAAAGCTTGTCAAGCTTTGTAAGAACATTTTCGTTCATCTCTACAAGACCGTACACATAGCTTATATGCTCGTTATATATTTTGAGCTGATCGCCAACAGCCTTTGAGTTTACTCCGACACCGTTTACATTCCGTGAATAATGTATTTTCTGTACAAGCTTTTTATAGTCCTTGTAGTCGAATATCATCATCCTGTTTATCATTTTCTTTATATTATTAAAGAAAATAGCCTTGACGGAATCTATGGCATTCTGAAATCTTGTAAAGGTTATTTCCTGCGGCTCAAAGAACTGTTCAAGTATGCTGTCAAGTGCCTTGTCCTTATCGTCCATTCTGTAGACCTGCTCAATAGCATTATCTATGCATTCGTCAAAGACGTTTTTTCCTTTTGCATCGCTGAGAGCGTCTATATATTCCTTTGATGTAGAAAACTCCGTACCTTTAAGGAATTTTACAGACTGTGTTTTCGGCTCGCTGAAAAGCAAAGTATAATTTCCATAGCCGAAAGCGATAAGGCTCATTACAACTGCGGTAACTGCAAGTGCTGTAGTAACAGCACCTCCCGTAAAGGTAAGACCTACAAGACCTTTGGAAAACAATATCACATTCAGGAGAGCGATACCAAGATTGAGAAGAAGTATCTTAAAGAAATTTTTCACAGCTCTGTCCCCTCCCTTATATAATCGTTTGACCGACTATCATAATTTTACTATTATCTTAATTGTTTGTCAATATTATATGTTAATATGCACAACGGAGAAAAATCGAAGCTTTGCACCTTTTACTCTATTATAGTTGAAAAGCATATACACAAAAGGATAAAAAACAGGTGCGTCAGACAATGACCTGCCGCACCGTTTTTGTTATTGGTTTTTATTTTCTGTTTCCTTGTTTCTTTTATCGACAGTTATGCACTTTGAACTACAAACCTCCGCACATACCGCAAAATCGGGACAGCCGACACATTTTTCATAATCTATGACAGCACAGTTGTCTGTAACCTTAACAGCGCCTTTTGTACAGCTTCTTTCGCACTTCTTACAGCCGATACAGCCGTTATCACAGACTTTTTTAGTCAATGCACCCTTATCCTTGTTGCTGCATGTAACAATTACCCTGTCCGTATCGGGAACAAGAGATATAAGACCGTTAGGACAGGTTTTTACACAAAGACCGCATCCGACACAATCATCCGCATCAATAAAAGCAACACCGTTTTTTATACATATCGCATTATGAGGACAGACATTCATACAGTCACCAAGTCCGATACAGCCGTATATGCATTTTCCCTTGCCGCCGTACAGTAATTTTGCGCCCTCACAGCTCTTTATGCCTTCATAATATGCCTTGTCATTTGTACATGTGCAGTCACCGCCGCAGTGTACGACGGCAGTATATTTCATTACCTCGGAATACTCAACTCCGAGTACACCGCTTATCTGCTTTGAAACGGAATCCCCTCCGGGAACACAAAGATTTGTCTTTACATCCGCATTTTCACAAAGTGCCTTTGCATAACCGTCACATCCGGCATAACCGCAGGCTCCGCAGTTAGCACCCGGAAGACATTCCCTTATCTCAAAAAAGCGTTTATCCTCCTTGACAGCCATAAGCTTTGACGCTATCACAAGTACGGCTGCACATACTATGCCTATTATGACAACAGGTATTACCGCAGTCAGAATTTCATTCATTGAAAAGTACCTCCGTTATGCAAACAGGTTTTCTATAACTCCGCCAAAGCCAAGGAATGACAGTGAGGTTATTGCCGCCGCTACAAGCGTTATAGGAAGTCCCTTGAAGCTTTCGGGAATATCGCTGCCCTCCATAGTTGAGCGCACACCCGAAAACATGACCATAGCAAGAAAAAATCCAAGTCCGCTGCCGAGTGAATTTACCATAGCCTCTATAAAGGTATAGCCCTCGTCTATATTCAGTATCGTAACACCTAAAACAGCACAGTTTGTCGTTATCAGCGGAAGATAAACTCCGAGTGAATGGTGAAGTGCGGGCGTGTACTTTTTCATTACTATCTCAACAAGCTGTACAAGTGCCGCTATCACAAGTATGAACACTATCGTTTGCAGATAACCTAAACCATTGGGATCAAGCAGATATTTCTGTATCGGATAGGTTGCAGCCGTTGCCATAAGCATGACGAATATTACGGCTATACTCATTCCTGTTGCAGAACCGAGCTTTTTTGATACTCCAAGAAACGGGCATATACCTAAAAATCTTGACAGAACATAGTTGTTTATAAATACCGCAGACAGCATTATGATTATAAGCTTTGTCATTATTAATCCTCCTCCGCAGTACCGGAACATGATTCACAGTCCGCATTTGCACAGACAGCCGCCTGAGGACATCCCGCACAGCCGAAACTCTTTTTCTTAGGCTTATGCTTTGCAAATTTATTCACAGCCGCTATAAGCAGTCCGAATACGAAAAATCCACCGGGTGCCATTGTAAGAATGGATATATTATTATCTTTCAGGACAGGTATCTCCATACCGCAGAATGTACCATGACCGAATGTTTCACGTATGGTAGCCATAAGAAACAGTGCAAGTGTAAAGCCTATTCCCATGCCGAAACCGTCAACAGCCGAATCAAACACATTATTTTTGCTTGCATACATCTCCGCACGTCCGAGTATTATACAATTGACTACTATAAGGGGAAGATATATTCCCAGTGACTCATCAAGTTCGGGTGCATACGCTTTTACAAGCATCTGAACGGCTGTTACAAGACCGGCGATAAGTACTATATAACACGGTATGCGCACTTTATCGGGTATTACATGTCTGAGTGCAGATATCAGTATATTTGAAAAAACAAGCACACATGTTGCCGCCGCTCCCATTCCGAGAGCATTTATAACACTTGTAGATGTCGCAAGTGTCGGACACGTTCCCAGAACAAGCACAAGCACGGGATTTTCCTTTATTATACCCTTTGAAAAATTATTCAGTGTTTTCATAAGCCTGCCTCCCTGATAGCTCCGAAAGCGTCAAAGGCAATACCTATACCTTTTTTATATGCCGTTGAAGATATTGTAGCTCCCGATATACTGTCAACATCACCGTATGTCTGAGCTGTTGTTACGACAAATTTTTCTTTATATGAGGACTTGTTATCGACCACTCTTGAACCGATACCGCTTGTTTCACTGTGAGTAAGTGTCTTTATGCCCTCCATAGTGCCGTTGTTTCTTATACCGCACATTAGTTTTATATCTCCGCCGTAGCCCTTTACCTTTACGACTATGGCATATCCGGAATCATCATTTCCCTTATATGCTTCAACTGCACCTTCGGGAAGCTTTACTTTATCTATCTTTTCAAATTCGTCAGCCTCTTTCAGCACTTCATGCCTTGCACTTGAAGTCGCCCTTTCCTCAGCGGCTTTTATTACAGGCTCGGTCCTTATATTTACATATGCAAGACTTGCCGTTACAAAAAGGCATATTGCCGCAAGAACGATTATAGGCTTTAAGATATCCTTCACAGCTCAACACCTCCGGTAAGAGGTTTCATTCGTGTAAGCTTTGCGATATAAGGTGTGAATATATTCATAAGAAGTATCGAGAACGATACGCCCTCGGGAAAATTTCCCCAGAAACGTATTAGTATCGTTATAAGTCCGCAGCCTATACCGAATACAAGCTTGCCAAGCTTTGTCGGCGGTGTTGTCGCATAATCCGTTGCCATAAAAAATGCACCTAATATAAGTCCTCCGGAAAGTATCTGATAAAGCGGATCCTTTCCGCATATAAATGACATGAGTGCAACTGTTCCGATAAATGCCACAGGTGTGTGCCATGATATGACACGTCTTATAAGAAGGTATATTCCTCCCAAAATAAGTGCAATCGCACAGGTCTCTCCAAGACAGCCTCCGTGTCTGCCCAAGAGAAGATCCGTATATGAAGGCATCATTGAAGCTGTCCCTTTTGCCGCAGCTATAAGCGGTGTGGGAGATGATATTGCATCGGGTGTTTTAGGTGTACCCGAATATATCCAGTTTGTCATAGTTCCGGAAAATGCCGTCATCATAACTATCCTTGCGGTTATCGCCGGATTTGCAAAATTCTGACCTATACCGCCGAAAAGCTGCTTTACAACTATAATCGCAACGATACTTCCGAATGCAGCCTGCCAGAGCGGTATGCTTACAGGCAGATTGAAAGCAAGAAGCATTCCGGTTACTATTGCCGAAAGGTCATATAAAGTATTTTTACGCTTACAAAGCTTTTCAAAGGCAAACTCCGATCCTGCACAGACTGCTATACACACACCGATAACAAGTAAACTTCTCGGGCCGAATATCAGCACCGATGCAACAGCGGCAGGAAGAAGTGCTATTATGACATCAAGCATTATTTTCTGTGTTGTACGTTTACCGTAGATATGAGGTGAAACAGAAAGTATGAGCTTAGTCACTTTTGTTTTCCTCCTTTTTGACTTTATTTTTTTCCGAAATATATTCTCTGAGCTTTTTCTTTGCGAGCTTGTTTGTCTGCACGAGAGGTCTGTTTGCAGGGCAGACATACGAGCAGCAGCCGCATTCCATGCATATATCAACACAAAGCTTTGCAAGAGCTTCACAGTCACCAAGCTTATACGCTCTTGATATAGCTTTCGGGTCGAGCCTGAAAGGACAATGATTCGTACACGCACCGCAGCTTATACACGGTGTTGTTTCAGGCTGAACGGATTCTTTCGGATCCATGACTATAATTGCGTTGGTATTTTTCAATACAGGCTCATAGGGTGACGGGACAGCTATTCCCATCATAGGGCCGCCGTAAATGACTTTTTTCGGGTGGCAGTTAAGACCTCCGGCTCCGGCAACAAGATCATATACAGATGTACCGATAGGCACTATAACATTTTTCGGGTTTTTCACAGCCGAGCCGTCAAGCGTAACACATTTTTCAACAAGCGGCTTTCCCGTTTCAAGATATTCTCCTATAAAAGCAAGCGTCGTTACGTTTATGACAACGACACCTACATCTATCGGCAGTCTTTTGCGAGGGATTATCCTTTTCATTGTATTGAAAACAAGCACCTTTTCACCGCCCTGAGGATATATGGACGGCAGAACCTTTATTTCAACATCATCAATAGTATCGGCATACTTTTTAAGTTCTTTTACAGCTTCGGGCTTGTTGCTTTCAATACCTATGATAAAACGCTTTACCTTCATATAATTTCTTATTGCGTCTATACCCTTGAAAATATATTCCGTCTTGTCAATCATGGTTCTTGTGTCAGAAGTTATATAAGGCTCACACTCTGCGGCATTTATTACAACTGCATCTATTTTTGAAAGGTCATTTACACCCAATTTAATAAAGCTTGGAAAGCCTGCACCGCCGAGTCCTACAACTCCGCTTTCTCTTACAGCCTTTACAAAGCTTTCAAAATCCTTTACAACCGGCGGCTTTATGCTTTCACAAAGCTCCTGCTTACCGTCGGACTCTATAACGACACTTGATATTTTTTGTCCGTTTGATGATACGACCTCATCTATTTTCTGTACCTTTCCCGAAACGCTTGCATGTATATCCGATGACATAAAGCCGACAGCCTCACCTATAAGCTGTCCGACCTTTACGGGATCGCCTTTTTTCACTATAACCTTTGCCGGACTGCCGATATGCATAGACATCGGTATGGAAACAGTTCCCGGCACAGGTATTTTAACAGGTGCCATGCCTGCCGTATTCTTTTTGTGCGGTATTTTTATACCATGTAATCTCATTCTCTTTCCTCCGCCCGATTTATATAAGCAAATTCTGCCATGCTTCCGGAACAATAATCATAATACACAAATATAAATATTATACTACAAAAAACGACACTAACCAATAGTATTTTCGCACATTTTTTGACTTATTTTTTATATATTATACTCAAAAAATACAGCTTCGTTATATAAAAAACCAAAAAACGTATCATATACCATATTATGCTAAAAAAGTAATATATGACAGGCTTTTTCCATCTCACTTTAATACTATAATTCTATAAAATATATGCCTCCCTCATTGAGGGGGGTGGCACGAAGTGCCGGAAGGAGTTCTTCATGCAGCTTCGCAAAAAGCATACTTTCAATTAACAGATAAATTTATGGTTCAAATTGTAAAATGCTTCGCTATGGCTTAATCAAAAACTGTAAATATATCTTTCTCTTTCCGCTTCGCTGGTTTTAAACTGACCGCAGGTTATAACTCCCTCAGTCAGCTTCGCTGCCAGCTCCCTCACAGAGGGAGCCTGATCTCAAAAAAACACGGTATGTCCGTTTAAGAACATACCGTGTAAGATATTATATTATTATTTAAGAGCAGCCTTTACAAACTCCCTGAAAAGCGGGTGTGCATGGTTCGGACGGCTCTTGAATTCGGGATGATACTGGACACCGATATAAAAACGGTGTGAGGGTATCTCAACAGCTTCAACAAGAAGTCCGTTAGGTGATGTACCTGTAACAGCCATTCCATTTTCTTCTATCTGTGAGCGGAACTCATTGTTGAATTCATAACGGTGACGATGACGCTCCATTATTTCTCCTACACCGTAAGAACGCTCCATTATAGTATTCTTGCGTATCTTGCAGGGATATGCGCCAAGACGCATAGTACCGCCCATATCAACGATACCTTTCTGGTCAGGCATAAGGTCTATGACTTTATGCTCACTGGTTTTGTCAAACTCGCCCGAGTTCGCATCCTTGAAGCCGAGTACATTTCTTGCATATTCGATAACGGCTGTCTGCATTCCGAGACATATTCCAAGATACGGGATATCATGCTCTCTTGCATACTTTGCCGCCATTATCTTGCCCTCGATACCTCTGTTGCCAAATCCGCCGGGAACAAGTATGCCGTCAACATGACCTAAAAGCTCATCTACCGTATATTCCGTGATAAGCTCTGTGTCAACCCATTCTATCTCAACGAATGCGCTGTTCTCATAGCCTGCATGATGAAGTGCTTCGGCAACAGAAAGATAAGCGTCATGGAGCTGTACATACTTACCACAGAGTGCTATTTTAACGTGCTTGTCACGGGAATTTATCCTGTCAAGCATTTCAAGCCATTCGCTCATATCCGGCTTTGGAGCATCTATTTTAAGCTCACGGCAGACTATATCACTGAAATTAGCCTTTTCAAGCATCATAGGTGCCTGATAAAGTACCGGTATAGTCATATTTTCTATAACGCAGTCGGGTTTTACGTTACAGAACATAGCAATTTTCTTGAATATGCTCGGCTCAAGCGGCTCGTCACAGCGGAGTACCATAATATCGGGATTTATTCCGAGTGAACGCAGCTCCTTTGCTGAATGCTGGGCAGGCTTGGATTTATGCTCCTCACTGCCCTTTATGTACGGTACAAGACAAACGTGTATGAACAGGCTGTTTTCCTTGCCTACTTCAACAGATACCTGTCTGATAGCTTCAAGGAAAGGCTGGCTCTCAATATCGCCGACAGTTCCGCCTATTTCGGTTATTACTATATCAGCTGCCGAATCCTTGCCGACTTCATAAATAAATGACTTTATCTCATTGGTTATATGAGGTATTACCTGAACAGTCTCGCCGAGGTAATCACCACGGCGCTCCTTTTCAAGTACGTTTGAATATACCTTACCTGTTGTAAGGTTGGAGAACTTATTGAGGTTTTCATCTATGAATCTTTCATAGTGACCGAGATCAAGGTCTGTTTCAGCGCCGTCCTCGGTAACATATACTTCGCCGTGCTGAAACGGGCTCATTGTACCCGGATCCACATTTATATAGGGATCGAGCTTCTGAGCGGCTACTTTAAGACCTCTTGCTTTAAGAAGTCTTCCGAGAGAGGCAGCAGTTATACCCTTGCCAAGTCCCGAAACAACGCCGCCTGTTACGAAAATGTACTTTGTCGTCATAACTCAATTTCTCCTTCAAATACTGTTTCTGCATAGCCTGTGAGATATACAGTATCATCGGTGTATTCGATAACTAAATTTCCGCCCTTGAGCTTAACTGTTATAGGCTCATTCTTCTTGCAGAGTCCGTTTTCAACTGCTGCAACTGCTACGGCACAAGCACCTGTACCGCAAGCCCATGTTTCGCCGCTGCCTCTTTCCCATACTCTCATTTCTATTGTATGTTCATCAATGACCTTAACGAATTCAGCGTTTACTCTTTCGGGGAACAGCTCGCTGTTTTCAAAGAGCGGGCCTATCTTTTCAAGATCTATCTTCTGTACATTGTTGCAGAATACAACACTGTGCGGATTGCCCATAGATACACAGGTTATGTTATATTCCGTACCGCCTATTGTAACAGGCTCGTTTATTACCTTCGGCTTGTTTATAGCAACAGGTATTTCGGAAGATGCAAGTACAGCCTTGCCCATATCTACTCTGAGTACATCCACAACTCCGTCATGGCGGAATGCTTTAAGAGTTTTTATGCCGCTGAGAGTTTCAACAGTTATGGTATCTCCGCTTACCATGTTGTGATCAAAGAGGTACTTACCTACACAGCGTATACCGTTACCGCACATCTTGCCTTCACTGCCGTCAAGGTTGTACATCTTCATTTTTGCATCAGCATAGTCTGACGGGCATATAAGTATTACGCCGTCACCGCCGATTCCGTAACGTCTGTCGGCAAAACGTACACTAAGACCTTCGGGATTATTTATCTTCTGTTCAAAGCAGTTGAAGTAAATATAGTCATTACCGCAGCCCTGCATTTTTGTGAATTTAAGCTTTACCTTTTCTGTTCTCATATTGTTTATATCAACAAGCTCTGTGCTGTATTCGGAATATCTGCTCTTGAGAGAATCTGCAAGTGCATTTGCTGTATCTATAGATGTAAGACATGGGATATTTCTCTCAACAGTCTTACGTCTTATCTTAACGCTGTCACGGGTAGGTATTCTGCCCTTTGATGATGTTGAGATAACATAGTTTATCTTTCCGCTCTCGATAAGTGTAAGAGTGTTGTCCTTGCTGTTCTCGTGTATCTTGTCAACCTCGATAACATCAAGACCATAGTTTCTGAGAGTCTGTGCCGTACCCTTTGTAGCATAAAGTGTAAAGCCAAGCTCGTCATACTTCTTTGCAACATCGCCTATTTCTTTCTTATCGGGATTACGCACAGTTATGAATACACCGCCCTGCTTTGTCATCTTGTAGCCGGCTGCGATAAGTCCCTTGTAGAGAGCCTCTTCAAGAGTATTTGCGATACCGAGTACCTCACCTGTTGATTTCATCTCCGGACCGAGCTGGTTATCAACATTTATAAGCTTTTCAAATGAGAATACCGGTACTTTAACTGCAACATACGGTGATCTCTTGTAAAGACCGGTACCGTAGCCCATATCTGCAAGCTTTTCTCCGAGCATAGCTCTTGTTGCAAGATCTACCATAGGAACGCCTGTTACCTTGCTGATATAAGGAATAGTTCTTGATGAACGGGGATTTACCTCTATAACATAAAGCTTTCCTTCATAGATAAGATACTGTATATTTACAAGACCTTTTGTTTTGAGTGAAACAGCAAGGTTCTTTGAGGTATTTATAATATTTTCTGTCATCTCATCGCTTATATTCCATGCAGGATATACTGCGATAGAGTCGCCCGAATGTACGCCGGCACGTTCAACATGCTGCATGATACCGGGAATGAGTATTTCCTCACCGTCACAGATAGCATCTACTTCAAGTTCAGTACCTGAAAGATACTTGTCTATGAGTATCGGATTTTCTATATCCTGTGCAAGTATGATAGCCATGTATTCTTTGATATCTGCCTCGTTGAAAGCGATTATCATATTCTGACCGCCGAGAACGTATGAAGGACGCATAAGAACAGGATAGCCTATTCTCTCGGCTACATCAAGTGCTTCTGCGGTAGTCATTACAGTAAAGCCCTCGGGACGCTTAACGTTGTGGAGTTCAAGAAGCTCGTCAAAACGCTCTCTGTCCTCAGCCATGTCTATACTGTCTGCCGATGTACCGAGTATGTTTACACCGTTGTCACTGAGATATTTTGTAAGCTTGATAGCAGTCTGACCGCCGAATGCAACAACAACGCCATAGGGCTTTTCAGTCTTGATTATGCCCATAACGTCCTCATTTGTGAGCGGCTCGAAATAAAGTCTGTCGGCTGTATCGAAGTCAGTGGAAACTGTTTCGGGGTTGTTGTTTACGATAACAACATCATAGCCTGCCTTCTTGAGTGCCCATACACAGTGAACCGAGGCATAGTCGAACTCAATGCCCTGACCTATTCTTATCGGGCCTGAACCGAATACTATTATAGTCTTGCGGTCGGAATTCTTTTCCTTTATGAAAGCATCGGCTTCATTGTCGGAATCAAATGTAGAATAGAAATAAGGTGTTTCAGCCGCAAATTCAGCCGCACAGGTATCAACCATCTTATATACAGGAACAAGCGGATCTGTTACTTTATCGCCCGTAAGAGCTTCTATAGTCTTGTCAAGGAAGCCGTAATTCTTTGCTTCCATATAAAGATCTCTTGTAAGCTTTGCATTTTTAAGTTTTTTCTCGCATTCTGCAAGGTTAAGGAACTTGTAGAGGAACCATTCATCTATCATGGTTATCTCGTGTATCTCGTCTACACTGATACCTCTTTTGAGTGCCTCATATACGCAGAACATACGCTCGTCGTCACAGACATAAAGCTTTTCACGTATCTCATTATTGCTCATTTCCTCGAATTTAGGTGAGGACATTGTATCATGGTGTATCTCTGCACCTCTTACAGCCTTCATTATAGCCTGTTCAAATGTCGGTGCTATTGACATTACTTCGCCTGTAGCCTTCATCTGTGTACCGAGTGTTCTCTTTGCATATACGAACTTATCAAACGGCCACTTCGGGAATTTTACTACTATATAGTCTATTGCAGGCTCAAAGCATGCATAAGTAGTGCCTGTTACGGCATTCTTTATCTCATTGAGAGTATAGCCTATAGCAAGCTTTGCAGCAACCTTTGCTATCGGATAGCCTGTTGCCTTTGATGCAAGTGCAGATGAACGTGAAACTCTGGGGTTTACCTCTATTACGGCATATTTAAAGCTTTCGGGTTCAAGTGCGAACTGACAGTTACAGCCGCCCTCAACGCCGAGAGCACGGACTATATCAAGAGCCGCACTTCTGAGCATCTGATATTCCTTATCGGCAAGAGTTACTGTAGGAGCGACAACGATACTGTCGCCTGTATGTACGCCTACAGGATCGACATTTTCCATCGAGCAGACTGTTATAGCATTTCCTGCCCTGTCACGCACTACCTCAAACTCTATTTCCTTCCAGCCTGATATACACTTCTCGACAAGGACCTGTGTTATAGGTGAAAGCTCAAGACCGTTTGCGGTTATCTCACGAAGCTCATCTTCATTCTTTACAATACCGCCGCCTGTACCGCCGAGTGTAAATGCAGGACGTATTATTACGGGATAGCCTATTTCATTTGCAAACTCAACAGCCGAATGTACATCATTTACAACTGTTGACGGGATAACGGGCTGACCGATAGACTCCATTGTGTCCTTGAACATCTGTCTGTCCTCAGCCTTGTCTATTGTTTCGGGATTAGCACCAAGGAGCTTTACACCATGCTTTTTAAGGAAGCCTTCCTTTGCAAGCTGCATTGAAAGTGTAAGACCTGTCTGACCGCCGAGTGTTGAAAGCAGTGAATCGGGCTGCTCCTTAACTATTATTCTCTTGACAGTTTCAAGTGTAAGGGGTTCGATATACACCTTATCTGCCATAGCCTTATCTGTCATTATAGTTGCAGGGTTAGAGTTTACGAGGATAACCTCAAGACCTTCTTCTTTAAGGGCACGGCATGCCTGTGTACCTGCATAGTCAAATTCGGCAGCCTGACCTATTACTATAGGACCTGAGCCGATAACAAGAACTCTTTTTATACTACTATCCTTAGGCATTGTTCTTACCCTCCTGTATCATTGTAACGAATTTATCAAAAAGGAATGCTGTATCAAGCGGACCACCGCATGCTTCCGGATGGAACTGTACGGTAAACGCCGGCATATCTGTATATGTAATACCCTCGCAAGTACCGTCATTTGCATTTACGAAGCTTACATATGCATTTTCGGGAAGTGATGATCCTACTACTGCATAGCCGTGGTTCTGGCTGGTTATGTAAACTCTGCCTGTCTGTGTATCTGTAGCAGGCTGGTTCTCGCCTCTGTGACCGTATTTGAGCTTTTCTGTCTTTGCACCCTGTGAAGCGGCAAAAAGCTGGTGACCGAGACAGATGCCAAAGGTAGGTATCTTTTCCTTGCTGAGTATTTTTAGCTGCTCTATTACCTCAGGGTTATCCATAGGATCTCCGGGGCCGTTTGAAAGCATGATACCATCGGGAGCCATAGCCTTTATTTCCTCGGCAGTTGTGCTGCTGGGTACTACCGTAACATTACAGCCCCTGTTGACAAGCTCTTTCCATATATGACGCTTTGCACCGAAATCCATCATAACTACATTATACTTGCCGTTTTCTGCCATATGCTGTTCAGGAGCAGAAATTGTAACGCTCTTTACTGCATTGGCTGCCTTGAATCCCTTAAGCTGCTCTGCATCGGCGCTTTCAGGACGTGTATATGTCAGCTTTGCATTCATAACGCCGTATTCTCTTACAGTTTTTGTAAGGCAGCGTGTGTCTATACCGAAAATACCCGGTATATCATTTTCTTTAAGGAAGGTGTTGATCTCACCCTCACTCCTGAAATTAGACGGTTTTTCGCACCATTCTCTTACAATGTAAGCTGCAAGGGCAGGCTTTTTGCTCTCAAAGTCTGAGGGCATAACTCCGTAATTGCCTATAAGCGGAAATGTCTGACAAACAAGCTGTCCGAAATAACTCGGATCAGTGAGTGTTTCAATGTAGCCGGACATTGCCGTTGTGAATACAAGCTCACCTATTGTTTCCTTTTCCGCTCCGAAGGCATAACCCTCGTAGATGTCTCCGTTTTCCAAAATAAGGTAGGCTCTTTTTTTCATTTTTGACCATCCTTCCTTTCTTTTCGCTTAAAGGGTCTCTGTCCTGTTTTTATATTTAAAGCTCCGCCGTTTCCGGCGAAGGACAAAGCGTATTATAAGAACTCAGTTTTCGTATGTACTGAGAAGTCTTTTAGCGACCTCTGTTTTGCTTATCCTGAGATCCATTGCCTGCCGCTCGAGATATTTATGTGCCTGCGGTTCTGTCATGGAAAAATATTCCATAAGTATGCCTTTTGCACGGTTTACAAGTCTTGTATCATCTATTTTTCTTTGCAGGCGGACATTTTCATCATGTATTATTTTCATTCGTCTGCTCATGGCATCAATAAAGCGCAGTGATTTTACAAGAAGGTATTTATTGATCGGCTTTGCAAGAACGAACACTCCGTTCTGCGAAAATTTATCTTCAAGCTGACGTTCAAGTTCTGCTTTTACAAGCATCAATATTGCCGCCGAAGACCTTTCCGCCGCATATTCCGCAAGCGAATCGCCCGACTCATCACTGAGCGGAAGATTTATGAATATAAGGTCATAGTCATTGCCGGATAACATAATCCTGCCCTCAGAGCCGTTTTTGGCAACAGTTACCACGCTTTTGTATTCGGCTTTCAGCATTTGTGAAAGAGCGTCTATACCGCCCTCACTTGATGATATTATCAGTACATTATCCAAAAGCCATACACCCTTCTTAATATTCTACAAAATTCAGCGGCTTCATTCAAGTGGATTCTGAATTTTCAAAAATATTTCTTTCATCCATTAACCATATATTCAATTTATTATAATATCAGATTTTTATCATTTTGTCTATCGAATATTGTTCACAATTCTAATATAATAGCATATAATTTATTACTTTTTTAACAGGCATTCAGACGTATAATTTGTGCAATAGCAACACTGCCCCATACACACTAAAAGATCTCCTGTCTTTTTCAAGACAAGAGATCTTTATCAGCATCAATTACCTGCTCTTTTTTTAAGGATATCAACAGTTCTCATTACGGAATATTTTGCTATGCAGGCATCGTTTCTTACATATTTGAGCTTATCAAGCTCATCCTCGAAAAACTCCTTATATTCCTCAGCCTTCATCTTTGAAACAATTGAATTTCTTGATACAGCACCGCTGTTTTCTTCAGTGATCTCATCATCGGGCTTGATATCGGCAGCCTTTTCCTTTATGCTGCCCTTGTAGATAAGATATACCTTATCATTTATAGTAACGATTTCAGCCTTTTTCTCAGCTGCATCCTGAACAGCTTTTTTGAGATCTGCATTTTCTATATCATCAGCAGCCTGTGTTTCGGTAGCACCATTTGATTCCTCTGCTCCGAAATCAACCTTGTACTGCTCATCTACATCCTTTGTAGTTTTTGACTGGTCATTGAGCATGTGCTGATATTTTCTGAAGTTTTCCTCGTACTTATCCTTGGTTTCATCGTCAATATCGACACTTGTACCTGTATCGTCAGTCATTTTAAGATTATAGGTGAGATAATAATATGTTACATAGTTGTCTGTGAAATATTTTTCAACATCCTCGTCACTTACAGCCTTTGTGCCGCCCTTCTGATAGATAGCATTGAATACTGCATCATAATTAGCCTCAGGCATTATATAAGCTTCGACAAAGGTATCTTCTGATACGCCAAGCTCCTCATATAATTCCTTGCTCGGAGTATAGTAATAGTTGAGATACATCTGCTTCTGCATATCGAATGTACTCTGGTCAACCTTTGCATTGTACTCTTTTACAAGCTTGTTGAGTGTTATCATACGCAGACATGATGCCTTAGCCTCGGCATATACCCAATCTTTAGCAAGCTTTCCTTCTATCTCCTGCTTATCAAAGTTCATGTTTTTGATATTGATAGATGAATCGCTCTCGGCAGCCTTATTTACGGCACCCATTGTAGAAATATAGGTATTGAGTATCCATGCGCTGTTTTTAGCGTAATACTCGTCCGACTTGAACGCCCATTTCGTATCGCCCATACATCCCGATGTCAGAAGAAGTGCCGCAGCAGATGTTATCACAGCCGCAGACTTTACTATATTCTTCATATTCTTCATAAAAAAATACGTCCCTTCATTTTGATAATTAACATACATATCGTATTATACAACAATTTTTTTATAAAGTCCATACATTTTTTTGATTTATTTTTATTATGCAACCAGCCATTTCCACTTTATAACGCTGTAAAGAGGGATAAGAGGTATCATTATAGGTGTTTTCTTAAAATAAGCCTGATATTCGGGATCATTACCGTAAGTCCTGCTCTGACGTTCCTCAAGTCTTCTTGCACCGCTGAACATTACATATACTATACCTATATATCCCGTAACTGCCGCTATCCACTGCCATACATTTACACATGCTGTTGTACCGCCGACAAAAATCCCCGTCCATATAAGAAGCTCACCGAAATAGTTCGGGCATCTTACTATTCTATAAAGTCCAGTATCGACAAAGCGTTTCGGATTCTTTTTCTTTGCGGCGGATTTCTGATAATCGGCAATACATTCAATAAGGAATCCCAGTGCACTTATTGAGCTTCCGACTATAAGTACAACATCTGTTCCCATGCCGTTTTCAAGTCTGAAA
>JBGVAQ010000038.1:0-6933 GCA_045224775.1 Acutalibacteraceae bacterium
GAAATGCGTTAGCCCTAACGGGCTCGAGGGTTCGAATCCCTCCGTCTCCGCTTGATATGCGGTTCTGACCGCAAACTAAAAGCCGCAGGGATTTGACCTTGCGGCTTTATTCTTTATTCAGTTATCCTATGAAAAACTGTGACCAATAGAGTGTATTACCTCTTGAATAACATCCTACACCGATTTTGCTGAATGATGAGGACAGGATATTTTTGCGGTGTCCTTCGGAATTCATCCATCCGTTTACTACCTGCTGGGGATCTGCGTAACCATACGCTATATTTTCACCTGCCGCCGAATAGGAAACTCCAAGCTCTTTGGCTGCTGTAAAGCATGAACTGCCGTCAGGTCTTGTGTGTGAAAATGACTGGACTATCTCCTTTGCTCTCACATGAGCAACCGAAACAGCTCCATTATCCTTTTGCAGTCCCGAAAGACCATATTTTGCACGTTCAGCATTCACAAGCCGAATGACTTCATCTTCATAGGCTGTGTTGAAATCACTGTCAGCAGTAATCACAGAATCAGGTTCTGCGGGCTGTTCTGCCGGCTTTGCCGGTGTTGGCTTTTCCGCTGAGCCTGAATCTGTAATAACTTGTGACGGAACTTTTTCACAGTCACCATCAGAACATTCTACGCCTTTTTTCAGCATTCCTATCAGGGAATCAATGTCACTGCTGCCGATGTCACACGGAATCCTGCTTAATATCGACTGAATATCTCCGCACTGAGACAGGTCACAGTTACTAAGGGCTGCAATTATCTCTGATTTATTACAGCAGTTTTCAGATACAGCATCTGCGCTGATACATGGTGCAGACATCAGCATGAAAGCCGATATGCCTGCGGATAAAATTTTTGCAATTGTTTTCATAACGAACATCCTTTCATATTGTGCTTTGGTGTTATCCTCACCTTCTTTATGTTACAACTTTGTAACACTTTTTTCAACGCACAAATAAAGGCAGTTCTGTCATATCATGGAATACAGTAAAAAAGCACTCCGACAGCGGAGTGCTTTTCTGATATATAAATATTAATCCTTGCCAAGCTCATCCAGAGCAGCATGAGCAGCGTCAAGATCTGACTTTGTAACAAGAAGTGATATCTGTGATTCACTCGTTGTTATAAGTCTTATATCCGTCTTTGCCTTTGCGACAGTACCGAATACCTTTGCCGCAACACCCGGACAATTCTCCATATCAGCATCATCAATAGATATCTTACAGTTGCCGCTGCTTACAATAACCTTTATATTTCCGTCATTGAGCTTTGAAGTATAGCTGAGTATCTTTACAAGATCATCATCATGTATCGTGAAAGAAAGACTCGTCTGTGAGCTTTGTGCAGGTGAAAGCGATATCATATCGACATCAACTCCCATTGCAGCTATCTTTTCAAATACTTCTGTAACAAAGCTTATCTCGGCAGGGATATTCTGAAGGATAACAAGTGTTATATCCTCATATACATTAATAGCAGGTTTCATTTCTTTTACCGCCTTTCTGTAAGAAATTTATTTTGATGAAAGAAGATCTGACATATTATACATTCCCGGCTGCTTGCCTTTAAGGAAAACTGCGGCATTAAGAGCACCTACGGCAAACACCGTCTTTGAACGTGCGCTGTGGCTTATTTTGAGGATCTCGTCCTGTCCGGCAAAGATTATCTCGTGCTCACCTACGATATTTCCGCCTCTTACAGAATGTATGCCGACTTCTCTCTTGTCACGCTTTTTTCTGTATGAATGACGGTCATAAACATATTCTGCGTCCGTCTTTACCTCTTTTACAGCATCAGCTATCATAAGTGCCGTACCGCTCGGAGCATCAAGCTTTAAATTATGGTGCTGTTCGATTATCTCAACGTCAAATCCGTCAACAAGAACAGCAGATGCTTTCTTTGCAAGCTCTATGATAAGATTTATACCCAAAGACATATTTCCCGAACGGAATACCGGTATATTTTTTGAAGCTTCGTCTATCATTTTAAGCTGCTCATCGCTGAAACCTGTTGTGCATATAACAACAGGCAGCTTTTTAGCCTGTGCGTATTCAAGCATTGAGCTTAATACAGCCGGATTAGAAAAATCAACGATAACATCAGCCTCTGTTTTAAGTGCCGAAAATTCCTTTGCATATTCAAAATCCGCATTCACAGGAGCAGTTATATCAACACCTGCAACGATCTTTACATCATCTCTGCCCGACGCAGCATTTATAACGCTTGCGCCCATTTTTCCTGAGCAGCCTGTTATAATAATATTTGTAACATTCATCATTTTTATCACCTGAGCGAAGCTTTTTTAACTTCTGTTTATATCTTAATGAATAAGTCCGTACTTTACAAGGCACTCTCTGAGAGCATTGAAACCCTTTTCAGTCATAGGAGCAAGCGGCATTCTGCATGGACCGCAGTTAAAGCCGAGAAGATTCATAGCTGCCTTTACGGGTATCGGGTTAACATCTGAGAAAAGTGCATCCATAAGCTCTATATAATACTTCTGCATCTCAAAGCTGCCCTTGAAATCACCGTTCAATGCACGTGCGATAAGCTCATGGCTCTCTCTCGGACAGATGTTTGCGAATACAGAAATAACGCCCTGTCCGCCCATAGCTGTTATAACATATGCCTGACTGTCCTCACCGCTATATACATCAAGCTGGTCACCGCAAAGTGCCATTGTTCTTGTAAGTGCGGATATATCGCCGTTTGCTTCCTTTGTTGCCCTTATCATCGGGTGCTTTGCAAGCTCTGCATATGTTTCCGGCTTTATATTGCAGCCTGTTCTTGACGGTACATTATAAAGTATCATCGGTATATTTATTCTGTCTGCAATATAGTTGTAATGATTTATAAGACCGCTCTGTGAAGTCTTGTTATAGTAAGGTGTAACTGAAAGTATAGCGTCTGCGCCAAGCTGCTCTGCCTCAACGGAAAGCTCTGCTGCAAAAACTGTATCGTTGCTGCCTGTTCCTGCTATTACCGGTACACGCTTTGCAACTCTCTTAATGGTATAATCTATCACCTTACAATGTTCTTCCTTTGACATTGTAGCTGATTCGCCTGTTGTACCGCATGCAACGATAGCATCTGTACCGTTGTTTATCTGGAAATCAATAAGCTTGCCGTATTCATCATAATTTATGCTGCCGTCATTATTCATAGGTGTAACGATAGCAACTGCCGAACCTGAAAAAATATGATCTGCCATTGGTTTTACCTCCTTAGTCATTTATAAATATATTATCGTTCTGTATATTATATTCATCGGTTATATTTCCGACAATTATTTATCCATGTAGCCCTCTGCACAAAGAAGCTCTGCAAGAAGAACTGCGCCGCCTGCTGCACCTCTGAGTGTGTTGTGTGACATACAAACGAATTTCAGTGTGTACTGTGTATCCTCTCTGAGTCTGCCTACTGAAACAGCCATGCCGTTTTCAAGGTTACGCTCTGACTTTATCTGAGGTCTGTCGTTCTCTCTGAAATAGTGGAGGAACTGCTTCGGCGCACTCGGAAGCTCAAGCTCCTGCGGCTTGCCCTTATAGCTCTCCCAGTCACTGATTATCTGCTCGATACCCGGATTTGTTTCAAGATCTACGAATACAGCAGCTGTATGACCATCTGAAACAGGTACTCTGAGACACTGAGCTGTGATAGAAGGTGTCTGAGCCTTTACAATCTCGCCGTTCTCTACCTTACCCCAGATCTTGAGCGGCTCCTGCTCTGATTTTTCTTCCTCACCGCCGATATACGGGATAAGGTTATCTACCATTTCGGGCCATCTCTCAAATGTCTTTCCTGCGCCTGATATTGCCTGATATGTGCAGGCAAGAACTCTCTTTACACCATATTTCATAAGGGGATGAATAGCCGGAACATAGCTCTGGAGAGAACAGTTTGACTTAACTGCAACAAAACCTCTCTTTGTGCCGAGACGCTTTCTCTGAGCCTCGATAACTGCAAGATGATCGTCGTTTATCTCCGGTATTACCATAGGTACATCGGGTGTGAAACGGTGTGCGCTGTTGTTTGAAACAACAGGACATTCTGCCTTTGCATAAGCTTCTTCAAGTGCACGGATATCCTCTTTTTTCATATCTACTGCACAGAATACAAAGTCAACCTTTGATGCAACTGCTTCTATATCGGCAGCGTCAACGATAACCATGTTCTTCATTGATTCAGGCATAGGCTTAGCAAGTGCCCAGCGGTTGCCTGCTGCTTCTTCATATGTTTTTCCTGCACTTCTTGCACTTGCTGCAAGTACTGTAACATTGAACCACGGATGATTTTCAAGAAGTGTTGCAAAACGCTGACCTACCATTCCTGTAGCTCCTATGATACCAACATTATACTTTTTCTCCATTATCATTATCTCCTTTATATTCTTTCTGAAAGCTTAATGTTCCTGCAAAATAAAAGACCGGTCAGAAATAACCGGTCACAAAAAGCAAGCTGTCCAACGAACAAACAGAACGTAAACGATAGCTCCCCATCATAGTCTTTTTATGATGACAGTCAAACACCACTATGATGAATGACCAAAGCAGAATTTGCCAAATTCAACTTTTCGGCAGCAAGGCTATTCACACGAAATCAAAAGCTCTGGCAGCTTCAATCATGCTACACGCAATACCGCACCTCTATCCGGAAACGATTTTAAACTTTCATTTAATACTATACCATTACTGAAACTGATTGTCAACACTTTTGTTTTATACAGAACGAAATTTTATTATTTTCAGTATTCGGTAAAATCTTGTCATTCCGAACGTAGTGAGGAATCTTTAAGGATCCTTCGCTTCGCTCAGGATGACATTAAAATATTGGTCAGATATAAAACCTGTTGACAATGGTTAATAATCATTCCACATTCCACTTTCCACATTCCACATTAATTTACGGGTGTTATGGTGATATTCTCAAATTCAACCCCTGCATGACGGCTGACAATATCCTTGACAGTTACAACTGACGCATCATTAAGCTCATTTTTCGGAAGTATGACTGTACAACAGGAATTGTTTATCGCCGCAATACATTCGGAAAATCCCTTTGCTTTTATCTCTGTTTCAATGTCATTCTGTGCCTTGACGTTCTTTGCAAGGGCATCAGCCGCCTTTACCGCCTCCGTCTTTGCGTTTTCCGAGCGGTCGGCTGCTTCAAGTATGTCTTTCAGATCTTCCATTGTTTCCTCGTAAAGATCGTCACGCTTTTCCTTTTCCGAAAGGAAAAATTCACGCTGTTCACTGCTCAGCTTATCAAGTTTATCATCAGTAACAGCCGCTGTTTCCTTGACCTCCGGTTCTGATTTTTCCGCAACGGATTCTTCGTCATCATCAATGATATCATCAGAACTTAAACTGCTGTCGGAGAAATAAGCATCCTCGCCCGAAAGCTCTGTATTTACATATGTTGTCTGCCCTAACTGCTTTGATACACTGCTGCTCTCCTCCGCACCGCTCACTGATACGGGCTGTACTCCCGAAAACTGCCAGTTAAGATATACCGCTGTACCGAGTGCCGCAACAAGCGCACCTATCATAAGCTGTCTTTTACCAAATGTCATTATTAAGCTCCTCCTGTCACGATCCTAATTTTGAAACACAGATATGTGTTTTTGAAATATTCAAAGCCGCAGCCACTGCCTCCTTTATCCTGACGCATACCTCATCGTTATCCCCTCCCTCACAAACAACAAGTACACCCCTTACCCTCGGCATCTGACAGCCTATCTTTATAGCCTGCTCCGAGCCGTCTTTATTTCTTACCTTGATGTAGGATATACGCTCGTTATTCTGCTTATCGGTATTCTCATCACTGCTGTTCCGGCGTGAGCTTTCACTCTGACGTATATCATTATCTGCCGCATATATGTTCCTGACAGTGCCGTCCATAGTAAGCATTATCCTTGTACGTCCCGCACCCTTCATTCCTGCTATCATATTTCCAAGCTCTTCGCAAAGCCTGTCACGGTATGCATCCGTATCGGAATAATCCGACACTGACTGTACAGCCGCCTGTGATGTTCCGCTGTCATTCTTTGGCATTACGGATGATAAAAATATTAGTCCTGCGCCTGCTATGCCTATTATCACTATCAGCTTTACAAACATATCCTTACTGCTGAAGATACCTGTATTCTGTTTTTTGTCATCTTCCTCTGAAGTCACGGATTATCCCTCGCCTTCATGCAATTATCGTTCTGCACTCTATTCCTGTCTCATTCTTTATGAACCTGCTCACCTCCGCAGCTCTTTTTGAGTCCTTTTTATCCAGTGTTATCTCGGCTGTTATAATAGATATGCTCATCTCATCGTCAATATCCGTCTTTACTTCAATTCCTTTATGCGTTATTCCCTTTTCCGAAAGCTTCTTTATAACAAGCTCCTCTAAAACCGAATTTATATATTCCTCACGCTGACCTGAAAGATTATCGGACAAGCTTGTATCACTGCATATATTACCGGAAAGGTCGGGAACTGTCATTTCTGAAAACAGACTTCCGAGCGGAAATATTACCGCACAAAGCATGAATGCACCAAGAACAAGACGTACATTTTTTTCGAGCCGTGTATCTGAAACAAGTATCTCAACAATACACGCCGTTACCGAGCATATACATACTCCCAGCGCCCAATGGGATACGCCCTCCAATTCATTCTCCCCTTCCTGCAACAAGTATGACAACCGTTGTTATTATAAAAACCATAAGTATGCATATTATAACGGCTGTCATAAGTCCTGCCGCACCTGAAAGTACTTTGAAAACTCCTCTCATCTGTGAAAGTCCGAGTATCTCCGCCGATGAATCAAGCACATACAGTGCCATTCTCCATATCGTACATTCAAGCAAAACAGGAAGTACTATAAGACCTGACACTATTATCACAAATACTCCTGCGCCTGCCCTTAACATATCAAGAC
>JBGVAQ010000039.1:0-2862 GCA_045224775.1 Acutalibacteraceae bacterium
CATGAAAAGCTTTCATATAAAATAGGCGGCGGTTTTATGCGCCTCATCGCACCACTGCTCTGAATACAATTCATAATTCATAATGCATAATGCTTAATGCGTAATTTAAGATGTTTCAGTAATATTTTTCCTGTGCAAGCGCCTGCTTGTACAGGAATTTTTTTGACAAAAACAGCAAATATCATGCGTGTTTGTGGAAAACTTTAAGCCTTGACTTTTGCGCCTTTTATGGTATAATGAGATATTAAATAAACGCATAATAAGATGATAAGAAATGAGAAAATAAGAATGGGGGAGTTTATAGGATGCTGCATACAGACTATAATCAAAAATTCGGAAAAGAGGGTTTGACCTTTGATGATGTTCTGCTTATTCCCGGAGAATCAAATGTCCAGCCGAATGACGTTGATGTAAGTACATATCTTACAAAAAAGATCAAGCTCAACACACCGCTTATGACTGCCGCTATGGATACCGTTACTGAAACGAGAATGGCTATCGCTATTGCCCGTGAAGGCGGTATAGGTATAATCCACAAGAATATGTCTATCGAACAGCAGGCAGATGCAGTTGACAGAGTTAAGCGTTCGGAAAACGGTGTTATTGTAAATCCGTTCTTCCTTACTCCTGATCATTATGTAAATGATGCAAATAAGCTTATGTCAAAGTATAAGATATCAGGTGTTCCGATATGCGAAAACGGCAAGCTTGTTGGAATAATCACAAACCGTGATCTCAGATTTATGGACGAGAGTGATTACAGCCAGAAGATCGCTCAGGTAATGACAAGAGAAAATCTTGTTACCGCTCCTGTCGGCACAACTCTTCAGGATGCACAGCAGCTCCTTAAACAGCATAAAATTGAAAAGCTTCCCCTTGTTGATGATGAGGGAATACTCAAAGGTCTTATAACTATAAAGGATATAGAAAAATCCGTTCAGTATCCCAACAGCGCAAGAGATATAAACGGCAGACTTCTCTGCGGTGCTGCTATCGGCGGTACTCCAGATGTTCTTGAACGTGTTGAAGAGCTTATAAAAGCTCAGGTCGATGTTCTTGTGCTCGATTCCGCTCACGGTCATAACAACAACATAATAAATTCTGTTGCTAAAGTAAAGAAAGCTTTCCCCGATGTTCAGCTTATCGCAGGCAACATCGCTACTGCTGAGGCTGCAAAGGCTCTTATCGATGCCGGTGCAGACTGCGTAAAGGTCGGTATCGGACCGGGTTCTATCTGTACTACAAGAATTGTTGCAGGTATAGGCGTTCCGCAGATAACAGCTATATTTGACGCTGCAAGCGAGGCTTCAAAGCACGGTATTCCGGTTATAGCAGACGGCGGTGTTAAATATTCGGGCGATATCGTAAAGGCACTTGCAGCAGGCGGCAGCGTTGTAATGATAGGCTCACTCGTTGCAGGCTGTGAGGAGTCTCCCGGAGAGAGCGAAATATATCAGGGCAGACAGTTCAAGGTATACAGAGGTATGGGCAGTCTTGGTGCTATGGGCAGAGGCAGTGCAGACAGATACTTCCAGTCAGGCAATAAAAAGCTCGTTCCAGAAGGTGTTGAAGGTCGTGTTCCTTACAAGGGACTGCTTTCCGATACTATCTATCAGCTTATGGGCGGTCTCAGAGCCGGCATGGGTTATACAGGCTGTGCAAATATACAGGAACTGCATGACAAGGCAAGATTCGTAAGAATAACAGGTGCAGGTCTTAAAGAGAGCCATCCTCATGACATACAGATAACAAAGGAAGCACCAAACTATTCATATAACGGCTGATATTCAATATGATTAAATATAACGGCAGGTACATTTTTATGTGCCTGCCGTTTTTCAAAGGAGGATTTTATATGCTGTTCTTCGGGAAAAAGTTCGTGACTGAAAGGCTGATAATAAGAGAATACAAAAACAAAGATCTGGAAGGCTTTCTTAATGTTGTAAGGCAGCCTGAAATATATGCTACTACCTACGGCATCCCAAAAGATTACACAATGTATATGGCTAAATACTGGTTCAGAATGATAAAGAAAAACATGCATGAGGGTACAGCATATGAGTTTGCCGTTACTTTAAAAGACAGCGGAAAATACATAGGCAATGTCGGACTTATAAATATAACGAATGAACATAATCATGCGGATATTTCATATTACATAGACAGGGAATATATGAATATGGGCTATGCAACGGAAGCAGCAAGGGAAATGCTCAGATACGGATTTGAAACATACGGCTATAATAAAATTGCTGGTGTGTGTATGAGCTGTAATCCTGCGTCAAGGCGTGTAATGGAGAAAATCGGCATGATATACGAGGGAACACTTCGTCAGGATCTTTTTAAAGACGGCAAATATTACGATATCGACAGATTATCAATATTAAGGTCGGAATATTACAGAACGTAAAGTGGAAAAACCAAGTTTTCAACATCAAAATGTTGAATGAGTTAAAAACATATTACAAAATGTAATTTTTAGCTGAAATATTACGCAAAAATATGCCTTGATTTTTTAAAAAGCAATATATGTAGTATGATTTTTCTAAAAACGGTGAATTTTAATCGAAATATTGGTTTCAACCGCCGTGTTAATAAGTTTTCCACCTTTTCAACATTTCGATGTTGAAAACTTTGATAAGTGGTTAAAAAACGTTTCATTGGTACAAAATAATACAGAATGTAAAACAAAATCCGAAAAACCTAATATTTAAATATACTTAAAGTAAATATATTACATCAAGTATAAAAAAACAGAAATAAATTTGCAAAAAACTCTTGACAATTATTGCCCTGCAAGTTATAATAATTAAGCTGACTGTTAGTCAAGCAGATATGGCGGCATAGCTCAGTTGGCTAGAG
>JBGVAQ010000040.1:0-2706 GCA_045224775.1 Acutalibacteraceae bacterium
TTCTCTTTCCGCTTCGCTGATTTTATACTGACCGCAGGTTATAACTCCCTCAGTCAGCATAGCTGACAGCTCCCTCAAGGAGGGAGCCTTTGTTCAACCGAAATTTTATCGGATTCAAGTTATTTGAGTCTGAATTTTAGTTCAACAGGGTTATGATCGCTGTAAGAAAAGCCTGTGTCGATGATATCAAGATATGTATTTTCGATATTATCCGAAATTATGAAGCCGTCAACAGTAAGAGTAAAGCATTCATCATTATATGGTTTGTCACAGTTGCGGCATGAAGGTATAGTCATACCGCTTTTGTAATCTGTCAGCTTTGTAAAGTGGTCGGGTATAAGGTCATCGGGGAATGCTGCCGCCCATAAATATTCTTCGGGTACAGTACTGTTGAATATCTCCTTTGAATTGCCTGTAAAGTCGTGGTTGAAGTCACCTGCACAGATAACATAATTACCCTTTTCGTATTCTTTTTTCATATCACCGAAAAGCTTATTGAGCTGCTGTTTCTGCAAATCGCCGTTTGCACCATAAGCAGATGTATGTACGTTTATAACAACAAGCTCCTTGCCGTTTTCAACGTTTATACGGTTTACAGAAAAACAGCGGTCAAGGTCGATGAATTTTGAAAACGACTCTGATATAGGAAGGCTGCGTCTTATACATGAATTTATCTTTGTATTACTCATAGTGAGCATACCCGCATTTGATGAGCCGTGCGGCTGATAAAAAGGATAGAACAGGAACGGGGAATGATAGTTAACGGCTAATGTCGAGGACATATCACCGAAAGCGGAACGTATCTGCTGAACTTCATCAACATGATAGCTGCGAGTAGAGTTGAAGTCGGCCTCCTGTATCAGAATTATATCCGGTTCAAGATTTTTCAGAAGCTCTGTGTCTTTATCAATACAGTTTATAACACTTTCCTTTGACTTTGCCCATGACTGAGTACCGCCGTCCATAAAGAAAGTAAAATCGGGAGTATAAGCACCGAAGCCGATATTATAAGTTACAGCGGTATATTCTTTTCCAAGTTTAATAGTGTCGTTCTCAGCCGTTCCGACAACATCGACAGGCTTATTGTCTTCAATGCGGTTATAGCTTAAAAGTACATAGGCAGCATATATAAGTACGACAGCGATAAGTGATGCTATAATGATAAGCGGAATTTTCCAGATAAGGCTTTTTCTTGATTTTTTCATGTTTACAGTCCTTTCACACTTATTATTCCGCTTTAATTATAGCAAACATAATTATGATATTCAATAAAAATATAGGCAGATATTAATTTTCTGTAAAGCCTGTATATTTCTGCGTGTGCTGTACGACTGATTGTACAAGACCTATACCAAGAAACATACATGCAGCGGCAGAACCTCCCGAACTGAAAAATGGGAGAGTTACACCTATGACAGGAAGTATTCCGAGAACCATGCCGAGATTTATCATAGACTGTACACCGATAAGTGCAAAAAAGCCTGCACAGATGCTTTTGCCGAGCGGGTCGGTTATTCTTGAAGATATTACTATCATTCTGAAAAGAATGAGTGCAAACAAAAGTATTATAGAGGCAGAGCCTATAAATCCGAGCTCCTCGCCTGCGACGGTGAATATAAAGTCATTTTCCTGATAAGGAACAAGCTCCTTTTCAACTCTCGGGCCGCTGAAAATTCCCTTTCCGTATATGCTGCCTGACGCTATGGAGAGTTTTCCCTGATACTGCTGCCAGCCGTAAGTCTGCAAAGCATTGTCGTCAGTGCTGAAAAGTACTGTAAGGCGGTTTTTCTGATCATCATTCAGTATGAACGACCACATTACAGGTACGGCAAGTATTATCAAAGCAAGCAGTATTATAAAATACCTGAGCTGTACGCCTGCGGCGAATGACATTATAAGGAACATCAGTGCAAAAACAAGTGCAGCCCCGTCATCACCCTGAAAATGTATAAGAGCAACAGGGATAACGGCATGTAAAGCAAGAGAGATAACCCCTATAAATGTTTTCAGCATATTTTTTTCGGTAAGCACAGAGATGTGTTTTGAAAAGGTAAGTATGAAGCATACTTTTGTAAGCTCGGACGGCTGGAAGGTAATGCCGAAGGGCAGACGTATCCAGCCGACATCATCGGTACCGCTGACTTGTATTCCTATGAAGAATACCGAAAGTGTGAGCAGAAGTGCAAAGCCTGCTGTGAGCCACCAGAATTTAGCTATTATCCTGTAGTCTATGAACGATATCACGACAGCTGCAATAAATCCGGCAATAACTGCGTAAGCCTGAGTTCTGAGGAAATCCGTACTCCCGTCACGCTCACAGCTTGCTATAAGTACACAGCCTGATACAGCGGCAGTAATCGTGAGCAGCCATAATATTTTATCAGTCCTTTTGAAATTATCCCTGATAACGTCTGTTATTGAAAATACACTCCCTTGTTATTTTTTTATATTATAGTGTATGTAAAGCAAAACTTCAACAGAAATAACGCAGTTTATGCGGGTACTCTCATAAATATTTTGGCTATTATTGGTAATTATTTTTGACAAAATAATGCTCTTTATTCAAATCCAAAAAAAGTATTTGACAAACAGGTAAAACAGTGCTATCATAAATACACAATAATAAAACTGCATTGAAAAGGAAGCGGATATCCGCAGATGTAGTCAGAGAGTGGCAGTCACCGGCTGAAAGCTGCCGTGTACATC
>JBGVAQ010000041.1:0-2138 GCA_045224775.1 Acutalibacteraceae bacterium
TCTAAGGATAAATTTATTTCGCTTTTCTCTAAAAACTAGAGCCTGTTCACATAAAAAGAGCATCAAAAATCATAGCTAACATGATAACAGAAAGAAAAACAATATCAAGTTTATCATAACGGGTACAAACTTTTCTGAAGCGCTTCAACCTGAGAAAATAACGTTCGACCTCATTGCGCTGTTTGTATAATTCCTTGTCATACTCCCATGGTTCTTTGCGATTTTTCTTAGGAGGGACAATCACATTAAAACCATGTTCTTTACCTAAAGCACGTGTAAGATCATCCTCATAAGCTCTGTCCATCAGAAGATTATGGTTATCTTCTGAATATATTGTTTCAATAAGTTTTCGTCCTTCAGGTGCGTCATGATTATTGCCAGGTGAAAGGTGAAAAACAAAGGCAAACTTCGCAGAAGCACAGCATAGATGCAGCTTCGTTGTCAGCCCCCTTTTGAGCGTCCGATACTCTGTTCTCCGCTTGATTTACGAGCACCTGCAGCATCCGGATGGACTTTGATACTTGTGCTGTCTATGCAGAGCGTATCAGTACGAACATCAATGATATTCAGCTCCTGCATTTTTTCAAAGATTTTTTTCATAGTTCCGTTCTTCGACCATCTGTTGAACTTCATGTATATTGTGTGCCACTTTCCATACTTTTTTGGCAATGCCCTCCATTTGCAGTAATGTCATTAAGCCAACCGTATAAATGGAAGTAATTAGGAGTATGTTCGAGGTAATAATGCATACTGCTGATGGGATTTATCTATAAAAAGGCACGACGAAAAGACAGATCAAAGATCTGCCAGAAAAAGGTATTGACATACTTTAAGAATTATGATAATCTATAATTGAAGCCGATAGCAGAATGGTAACGAGTTTTTCTTACAACGTTACGATCAGGTCTGACAGGGCACTTGTTTCTTGCTATCAGGTCTTCTAAAAGTGAAGGATCTGCGTGAGAAGAGCGAAAGAATCTGATGCAAGCGTGTATAGCAACGGCGTAATTGATTTTGTAACGGTAATCATTATGCTTATCATCATCTATGACGATATTTTCGGTGATCAGCATAGAGAAGTTATACATGATCAAACTTGCAAAGATCTCCTGTATCACGCAGTCCTTTTTCTTTGAATGGAAAGCAATAAGCCCAACATGATATTTCAATTCTCTGAATGAAGTTTCAATACCCCAGCGAATTTTGTAGATCATCTTGATATCTTCCGCAGAAAACTCATCATCCCAGAGATTTGTAACAAGAGTTTCATAATTTTTTTCAGATATCTTGATCCTTATGATCCGGAATTTCAGTGGATAGGTATCTTTTGAGCCATTAGGGAGAAAGTCAAAAACGACCTGCGAATTAAGAAACCTGTATTTATCAGGATTCGATTTAACTTCATTAGTTTGTCTTCTTGTGAGCAGAATATCAGCAGTAAAGTCGGTCTCTTTATTGACCGGAATATTGAATTTCTGAGCAATACCTGCCGTTGTTTTGATTCGGATAACATATTTCAAGCCGTAATTTTCAAGATGAGCGATCATGTTGTAGGATTCGTAGCCTCTATCCGCAACAATAATTGACTCGCACTTCACGTTTTTAGCCATACTTATGAGAGCGGTATGCTCATTTTCACAACGGCTGTCCTGTAAAACAGCATCGGTATATCTTCGGTTCAAAAGGTCATACATGGCATTCAGATGCATAAGATTGTAGCCTTTTGAATTGACATTGGCGTTGTAATGAGTGCTGTGATCATCAGGGATAGTGGGAATATGGATATCAGAACCATCTACAGCATAAAGTCTGTATCCATGGAAAAAATGTGTCTGTGAAAATGCCTCGTTGAATTTATGGAACAAATGCTGAAACGCAGCCGGAAGTATCTTTGCTCTTCGCTGTACAACAGCTGAAACTGAGACTGATTTCTGATCAAGGCCATAAAACTCCATAAGTTCACTGCCAAGTGACCGGCTTCCCATACCAAGAATGAATTTCATGGTTTTGGAAAAAGACAGTTCACTTTTACGGACAAAATCTCTCTTAGGATCCACTACGAAATCCGAGTTGTTTTTCTCCATGTTCCGAATAAGCATATTAAGCTTGTTTTTGACGATATTACAGTAATTCTGCAC
>JBGVAQ010000042.1:0-7563 GCA_045224775.1 Acutalibacteraceae bacterium
ACAGCAGCAAACCCTCTTATGAGAGCAGCACATATTCATCATACAGCAGCAAACCCTCTTATGAGAACAGCACATATTCATCATACAACAGTAAGCCATCTTACGAGAGCAGCAATACATCAAAAGCTGATACGATCACTCTTTTGGGTGAAACGGGAACTTTTACCGGAACTAAAAAGAACGGTATGCCTGTACAGGGCACATTCAAAAGCAAAAACATTACATACACAGGTTCGTTTAAGAACGGTGTAAGAAGCGGCAGCGGCGAAACTACAACTGTAAGCGGCAATAAAATATTATTTGAAAGCGGAACATACTACAATAACAAGATCAGCGGTCAAGGTTACGGCATGGAGATAGACAACAGCGGCAGCAAGCCCATAATAACGAAGTACTACAAAGGCAATTTTTCCAACGGTCAGTTAAACGATGATGACACAATATTTATTTCATACTTATCAAACGGAAACGGTTACTATGTGTTTGAAGGTCCCTACAAAAACAACAATCCGAACGGTACACTGAAATATACTTTATATGATAAAAACGGAAAAGACATAGAATGCGGAAAGTATATTAATGGTGAGTTCAAAAAGAGCAACATTATAGTAAGAATAGGTCATCTTCTCAAGAATGCTGCTATAAGTACAGTAAAATATATGCTTTCGGATGAATTCCAGAATGAGCTTACATCATACATACTTAAAAGTACAGATGAATATTTACAGAATAAGGTTTCCGAAAAGCTCTCGGCTATCGGAAAAAAGATAACAAGCTTCCTTGACTGAACCACGAATGCGGCATGACAAAAAACATGCCGCATTTTCATGTCTTAATTATATCCCTTATCATTGACTTTTTGGTAATTTGTGGCTATAATTTTATTATACAAAGTTTTTTCAGTCATACATGAGCAATATCAATCAAAGCCAATCTTGTACGCCTGCAAACAATACTGCAATAAAGGTACTGACTTATGGATACAAAAACTAAAAAAGAAATTTCTCCTCCACCCGACCAGAAACTGAGCCTTTTCAGCCTGACATGGCCGATATTTGTCGGTACTATACTGTTCATGCTGCTCGGCTTTATTGATGTACTCGTTCTGAGCAGATATGATGACCTCGCCGCTTCAGGTGTCAGTACCGCCAATCAGGCAACAGTTGTGCTTACGATAGTTTTTACCGTGTTTTCAAGTGCCGGCGGTATCATCATATCTCAATACTTAGGTGCAGGCAAAAAAGAGAATGCTTCCCGTGCTGCGGCTGTTTCTCTCGCTGCACACCTGACAGCCGGTATAATAGTAAGTATAGCTCTTATCTTTTTCAGTGATGCTCTGCTTAGCTTCATAGGTGCAAAAGGTCAGGTATTTGCATATGCACAGAAATATCTTTCAATAGTGGGTGGCTTTATTTTCATACAGGCTGCCGAAGATGCCATGACAGGAATAATGCGAAGTCACGGCATAACAAAACAGCCTATGATTATCGCTTTCTTTGCAAATCTTCTTAACACAACACTTGATATAATATTAGTTCCAAGCATGGGTGTAGAAGGTGTTGCAATAGCTACGGTAATATGCCGTTCAATAGAAGCTGTTGTACTTGCCGTACTGCTTTTTACAAAGATAGAAAAAATATCAATATTCCGTTTTCTTATCCCTTTCCCGTTCAAAGAAATAAAGCTGTTTTTCAAACTCGGCATTCCATCGGCTCTTGAAACTTTTCTCTACAATATATCACAGCTTGTCATAACATCCATTGTACTTATCTACCTTACAGAACCCGAACTTATAGCAAAAACCTACATACAGAACATCAGCCTGCTTTTCTACGTTTTCGCATTATCTGTCGGTCAGGCATCACAGATAATCATAGGTCATCTTGTAGGTGCAGGTAAATATGAAGAAGCTCGAAAAAAAGGTCTTTATGCATACAGAATAGCTCTTATCGTGACACTCGTAATGTCAGTAACAGGAATTATCCTGAGAGTACCTATAATGTCTATGTTCACATCAAATCAGAAGGTCATAGACCTTACAGCACTTATAATGATAATAAATCTGTTCCTTGAATTCGGACGTACTACAAACCTTGTTATAATCTCATGCCTTCGAGGTGCGGGAGATGTATTTTTTCCTACCGCCTGTGCAATATTTTCAAACTGGGTATTAAGCGTCGGCGGTGCTTATCTTTTAGCCGTTGTGCTCGGCATGGGTATATACGGACTGTGGATAGCAATAGCACTTGACGAATGTTTCAGGGGTGTACTTATGATATTCCGCTGGCACGGTTCACGCTGGCAAAAAAGTATAATCAAAAAGACATAAAAAATCCGGCAGACGCAAAACAAAAGCTTGCGTCTGCCGGATCTATTTTTATGATATTACAGTACTTCAAGTTTGAGGGATTCATCATCAGCCGTTACATTTATGGCTGCTATCTCACCTGTACGGTGATCAACAATAGCTGATGCTATCTTATCCTCTACCTCTTTGCGTATGAGGTTACGGAGATCTCTCGCACCGCTCTTTCCGCCGAATGCTTTCTTTGCAAGATACTTCTGGGCTTTTTCATCATATGTGAAGTTTATGCCTTTTTCCTTGAGTGAGCCTATATACTCATTGAGCATGAGTGCGGATATAGCTACAAAATCTTCCTCATTAAGATGTCTGAAAATGATTATCTCGTCAAGACGGCTGAGGAATTCGGGACGGAGAAACTCTGAAAGTGCTGCTCTTACCTTTTCATTTGTAGCCTCTGCCTCGGTCTTTGCAAAGCCGAGAGCATTCTCCTTCTTTTCACTTCCCGCATTTGATGTCATTACAATAACAGTATTGCTGAAATTGACCTTTCTGCCCTGAGCGTCTGTCAGAACACCTTCATCAAGTATCTGGAGAAGAATATTAAGTACATCGGGATGTGCCTTTTCTATCTCATCAAAAAGAAGTACGGAATAAGGTCTGCGTCTTACTTTTTCGGTGACCTGACCTGCTTCTTCATAACCGACATATCCCGGAGGTGAACCGATTATCTTTGAAACGGAATGTTTCTCCATGAACTCCGACATATCAAGTCTGATAAGTGTTTCCGGAGTATTGAAAAGCTCCTCTGAAAGCACCTTTACAAGCTCGGTCTTTCCTACGCCTGTCGGACCTACAAATATGAATGATGCAGGTCTGCGTCTGGGGCTTATCTGCACTCTGCTGCGCTTTACAGCCGCTGCAAGTGCAGTTACCGCTTCATCCTGACCTATTACTTTACTCTTGAGCTGCTGTTCAAGGTCTGCAAGCTTATTAAGCTCGTTTTCCTGAACCTTTGATGCAGGGATACCTGTCCAAAGCTCGATAACATGTGCGATATCTTCTTCTGTAACATCTGCACGGAGTTTTGTTTTGTCTATCTCGCTGAGTTCCTTTTCAAGCCTTGCGATATCGTATCTTACAGTAGCAAGCTTTTCATAGTCTATTTCATTCTGTGATGCAAGCTCTTCCTCATTTGATTTAAGCTCGTCAAGCTTTGCATTATTGCGGTCAAATGTTTCAAGCTCCTTATTTCTGAGAGCGGCATGTGTGCATGACTCATCAAGAAGGTCTATCGCCTTGTCAGGCAAAAATCTGTCTGTGATATATCTTTCGGAAAGTATTACTGTCTTTCTTACTATCTCGTCAGACATATTTACTCTGTGATAATCCTCATAATAGGACTTTATACCCATTATAACATCTATCGTATCACTGACAGACGGCTCGGCTACCGTTACAGGCTGGAAACGTCTTTCAAGTGCCGAATCCTTTTCAATGTACTTTCTGTACTCGTTGAATGTCGTTGCACCTATTACCTGTATCTCGCCTCTTGAAAGGGCAGGCTTCATTATATTTGCGGCATTCATAGAGCCTTCGGACTCACCGGCACCGACAAGTGTATGAACTTCATCTATGAAAAGTATAACATTTCCGTCAGCCTTTACTTCTTCGATAAGTCCTTTTATACGGCTTTCAAACTGTCCTCTGAACTGTGTACCGGCAACAAGTGCGGTAAGGTCAAGAAGATGTATTTCCTTTTTCTGAAGTCTGAGCGGAACATCTCCGGCTGCTATTTTAAGTGCAAGTCCCTCTGCTATGGCTGTTTTACCGACACCCGGTTCACCGATAAGACAAGGATTGTTCTTTGTTCTTCGGCTGAGTATCTGTATAACACGTCCGAGTTCATTTTCTCTGCCTATTATCCTGTCAAGCTTGCCGTCCCTTGCCTTCTGGGTAAGGTCTGTACAATAAGTATCAAGGTGCTTGCGCTTACGCTTTTTAGGTGCTTTATCTTCCTTTTTGTTCTTGTCATCCTTTTTTTCGGATTTCTTGGTCATATCGCCGCCAAAAAGATTCTTAAAGAACGGCGGAAATGCCGGCGCACCTCCACGGCTGAAATCCTCGTCCTCGTCCTCACTATTTTCAAGTTGGGCAGCATCATCATCGGGGTTAGCCATAAGCTCATCAAAGTTTTCGGGTATCATTCCCGACTCCATAAGCTCACCCATCTGGTTCTGCATCATATCTATATCTTCATCAGATATTCCCATCTTATTCATTATATCTGTAACCGGCTTTATACCGGCTTCCCTTGCACATGTAAGGCAATAGCCCACAGAATCCGAGGAATCCGCCGAATTAGATACAAATACAACCGCAGGTCTTTTTTTACATTTACTGCAAAGCATCATAGTTGACTTCTCCTTCCTTTTTCCTTGTATTTAAAAACGATTAATTTTCCTTTAGCAAAATAATAATTACATATTATTTTGAATATCATAACACATCCGAGCCGAAATGTCTACAAAAACAAACATGAAACAAAGCACTTATTCCAATAATCACAAAATGTTATAAACCGCACATATAAAAACTGTTATTTATCACTCTGATGTCTGTTTGTTTTCGTTTTCCGTTAAGTTCCTGACTTTTTTATCCGCTATCCGCTTTTCACGCACAAGTTTTATAAAAAGTGTAAAGTACATAACAAGTGAAAACATCATAAAAGCAGTTGTTACTGCGAGTAGAGTTATAGTCAGAGTCCTGTTTGTATATCCCCATAAAGCTTTAAGCACAACAAGCGTTATTACAGAAACATAGAATATCACAGTTGAGATCTTGCCATACCATTTCGCAGCAGGCGGTCTTATTTTAAAATTAAGAAGTACCGCCCCGCCCGAAAGCATGAGCATTTCCTTTACAAACAGACACATAACAAACAGCACTATATCGGGATATATTATATTGATACATACTACCAAAGCTATCAGAGTAAGCTTATCGGCTATCGGATCAAGTATTTTCCCGAGCTGTGTTACCTGATTGAACTTTCTTGCAATAAAGCCGTCAAGTGCATCACTTATCGCAGATATCAAAAGCATAGCTCCGGCAGCAATATAATTCTGCTTTAAAAGACATTTTGCCATAGGAAGAATTATAACTATCCTTATGAACGACAACAGGTTCGGAACTGTCAGATTTTCTTTGATATAATGCTTCATGTTCTGTTAATAATACCCCTTTCGTTATAATATAATAATGCAGACAAATACAATACTTACTTAGGAACGACCTGTGAAATTATAGCGTCTGGTATACTTATTTTTGATATCTGCTTATAGAGCAGTGTGTTATCCAGTTCCTGATTCCACGAAGCATAGCTTTCGGGAGATACGAATGAAATGATAAACGACAAAATAACCGCAAGCACCATTACTATCAGCAATGCTTCGACAATACCTACAGCAGCTCCTGCCACTCTGTTTGGCATTCCAAGCATTGTATGATCCATAGCTTTTGTAAACTTGCCTGCAATAATACTTACAACTATCATAAGCAATCCGAATATTATGAACGTAAGTCCCATTGATATTACCTTCAATACTACCGGCTTTATCATACCTTCAATTACAAACTTTATATCAAGATTCTTGATCTGCATCTGATTTGCAATATCTTTTGCAGTTATACCCAAAGACGAGAACGCATTCATAGTAAAGTTTGAAAGTCCCGCCACAGCCTCTTCTGCTATCTTAAAAGGATCCGTAGCAGTGATATTTTTTGTTGCGTCACTGATAGCAGAGGCTATTCTCGGCTGTATTGCAACATTGTACAACCATACTGAAATTGATGAAGCAAAAAAAGACGCTGCAAAAGCCGCAATAAGCGTTCCGATAAGATTTATTATCATATATAGTATTCCACGCTTATAGCCGGAATATATAAACAGTGCAAAAATGGCGACAACACCTATATCGATAAAAATATTCATAATACCACCCTTTTTTTGTAAATTGAAATTTGTCTACACGCTTACTATAACATATTTTTTTGTCAACTACAAGATAAAAAACAAATTAAAGGACCTGAATAACGGACTGTATATCCGTAATTCAGGTCTTTATTCACACACAGATCACTTTTTTGCTTTTATCTTCTTTTCGGTTCCGTTAAGAAGTCTCTGAATATTTTCCTTGTGTCTGAAAATTATAAGCAAACCTATAAGTAAAGCTATTACCGCTGAGACTATCACAAATGAAAGACTCGGAGAAGGCAGCGGCGATATACCAGAAGTTATGCCCTTATAATCAAGGAATTTAAAAACAAATGTACTGATAGGATACGCAGTTGCATTTACAAGCGCACAAACCGAAATTATACCTGATATCATAAAGAATATTACAAACAACAGAAGTGCACATGCAAGTGATCTCCAGTCAGTCATGAGCATTACAGCGGATGTTGTAACTACACCCTTGCCGCCCTTGAACTTGTAGTATATAGGGAATGTATGTCCGACAACAGCAAACAGTCCTGCAAGATACATAATATAGTTTCTGTATATATCCGCATTTTCACCCTGTACGCCGAACATAAGGAAATATGCTATAAGAACGGAAACAACGCCTTTAAGGAAATCTCCCACAAATGTTATTGCCGCAGGCACCTTGCCTACACAGCGGAGCACATTTGTAAATCCTGCATTTCCGCTGCCCATTGACCTTATATCCTTACGAAGTACAATCCTTGTAACTATTATTGATGTATTCACACTGCTTATAAGATATGATGCAAGTACGGCTATTATTGTTTGAAGCCAATATGCCGAAAAAAAGCCTGACAATTCTTCCAATTATAACACTCCTTACTTTTTATCTCCACGTTCACGGATAATGAACCTTATCGGCGTTCCCTGCATACCGAAAGTTTCTCTTATGCGGTTCTCAAGATAACGCTGATACGAAAAATGAAACAGCTCGGCTGAATTAACAAAGCACACAAATGTAGGCGGCTTTACTCCCGACTGAGTCATATAAAGTATTTTAAGTCTGCGTCCCTTGTCTGTAGGCGGCTGTACTCTCGCAACGGCCTCTGCAAGAAGATCATTGAGCATACCTGTCGATATTCTCATTGCGGCAGAATTAACAACTGTCACAATAAGCTCAAAAAGCCTGTCAAGTCTTTGTCCTGTCTTTGCCGATATGAAAACCATAGGTGCATATGACATGAATGAGAAATCAACCTCAAGCTTTTTGCGG
>JBGVAQ010000043.1:0-2715 GCA_045224775.1 Acutalibacteraceae bacterium
GATAAAATATGGGGTATCGGTATCAATCTTCATAATCCTTTGTGGAAAGATGTATCGAATTGGCAAGGTGAGAATTACCTTGGATCAACATTGATGGAAGTCAGAAGTGAATTAAGAAATGAGATTACTTTACATGGCAGGATTCAGTACACAGATTATTATGATGCTGCACCAATACCGGAATGGGAGTTATCAGCAAAACATTTGATCAGATTTCCTGAATTCTATAAAGCAATTCATTCCTATTCCGATCAGTTAACGGATAGTGAAAAGGATGCTTTCTTTGAATCAAGACTCTGTGATGTTGAGATAGCAATGAAGACCAACATGGGTGGAGGTCTTCCATCGGCCGGATTCTATGATCTAAAACAGGAAGTGTATGAAACCGCTGCTTTTATATCACAATGATCAAATAAAAATGGGTGATCTGTTTGACGTTTGTAGAAGCACTTGAAAGTGAAAATATAGAAAGCATCAGAAAATTCCCGAAATCTGACCTGCATAATCATTTTGTTCTTGGAGGCAGCAGGGAGTATATATTGTGCAATACAGGACATGAGATAAAGCCCATCAATGAACCGTTAAGCTCAATGAGTGAAATGGATGCCTGGAGCGGAAGGTATATCGGAGATCACTTTAACAGTCCTGCGGGCAGAAGATTGCTGATCGAGGCAACATTTGCTCAGGCAAAAGCAGACGGAGTTACCGTTTTAGAAATCGGCGAGGATGTCTGGGGACTTGGTGAGTTCTTTCATAATGACATCGGTGAACTGATCGATGCGTTTCAGGAAGCAAATAGCAGAATTGCACCCGAAGTCAAACTGTGCTTGCAGATCGGTTTGTCAAGGCACTGTCCTATTGATTATCTGGAGGATTGTTTGAAGCACTTCTGGGGTCGAAAGGAGTTTTATTCCATCGACCTCTACGGTGACGAGCTGGCACAGCCCATAGAAAACTTTATCCCGATCTATGAGAAAGCCGCCGAAAACGGTCTTGTGCTGAAAGCACACGTTGGGGAGTGGGGCACGGCTCAGTACGTTGTTACCGCCGTAATAGTTCTCCACCTAAGCGAAGTACAGCACGGTATTGCCGCCGCTCAGGATGAAGAGGCAATCGCCTTTCTTGTGGAAAATCACATAAGGCTGAACATTACGCCATCAAGCAATGTGCTTCTGGGGCGTGTTACCGATATGGCGAACCATCCTATAGCTATGCTTTACCGCAAAGGAGTTGACGTTACCATCAACTCTGACGATGTTCTGATCTTTGATTCCGATGTGTCGAAGGAATACCTGCGATTGTATCAATCGGGCTGTCTGACAGCGGGAGAGCTGGAAGACATTCGTGTGAAGGGGCTAAGGTAAAAATATCTATCAGATATGGTGTATAGATTGCTGAATTATTTTAAATAGTGTATTGAACACGTTATATTGACAGAAAAGTGATAGAGGTGTCTTGTGATATGTTATTCATCTCTTCAAAGAATCCGGAAGATTATAAGGTTGTAGATGCCCCGGAGTTAGCTGATAGAGTGTATCCTTGTGTTGAGTATCCTGTTTTGGATGAAAACGATATGATACGTGTTTATGTGCCTTTGGACATCAGCCCTGATCTGATAAGATGGAGATTGTACGAAGTGTATGACTTACTGGGCAGTCCCACTGAGAATAATGAATACTTGTATCGTTATGAAATAGATAGGCTTATCACACAGCTTGAAATATATGATAGGATAATGATGGAGCAAGGAAACCCAGTGAATCTGATAACCGGACATACGGTCAAAGCCACGGAAATAGCAGAGCTAATGATCAATAAGCTGCTCGAAGATGATGGGACTGCTGAGTTATTCCCATATAATATGGTTGATATCATTAAAGAAAAATTCGGTATGAATTGATCGGATTATTTATTGCATACTTTGATTGAGGAGGAATGGCCGTTGAAATCTATTCTTATCAAAGACACCACCAGAGAAGAGCGTGAAGAGATCATACGATCGTCACTTGACTGCGGCGGTGGCTGCGAAAACTGCTCATCCTGCTGGCTTGGGGGAGGCAGCCCGTGGGATATATACCAGGATTATATAGACGGAACGGAAAAAAGGAGATAAGCGAGATCAATATGGAGTATAATGATCGTTACTGTCAGGGCAGACAGATAAAATGGCTGCCTGATTGTTTTAATTATTTGTATCGTAATACAGTAAACCGACTCATGCAAAGGGTTATTATCCTTGCAAGAGTCGGTTGCATTTTGTGAACCTGTATTCTCATTTCATCATAAGAATTGAATTATTGTTGAAGATTAAATTGGAACCATATGAGTGCCATTCAGCAGCATTCATTGACCGTGCGTATTTCCGAGATATAGCTCTCATCATCGTTAGGCGTTTCAAGAATAAAAGGAAGCTTTTCCATAACAGGGTGCAGGGCGATACGCTGTATTTCGCCCTTTGGAGTCGGGTTCGGTGAGATAGACTTCCGCACCGGGGAGAAGCAATTCCCTGCATCTTCCCGTGTTTTTTACATGGACCGTTTCGGCGATTCCATTAACGCTGACATTGGCAATAAATCGATTCGGTCTGTCGATGAAGATAGCAGGAGTTATGTTCTGATATTTCAAGAGACTTCACTCCTTCAAAGCTTCCAGCATCTGAGCAGGGTTATCCGCCGCTTTGACTTTATCGAAAGCTCTGATAATGATGCCGTTTTC
>JBGVAQ010000044.1:0-2449 GCA_045224775.1 Acutalibacteraceae bacterium
ATAAGAAAGTTTTTATTAAAAATGCAGTGCCTGATGGGAGAAAAGATTTTGTCCTGAGACAAGTTCAATAATGCTTATTATAACGACTGCCAGACCAACGACAGCAGTGTAAATGATAAAAATTTTCATTTTATTTGAAGCAAGGAGCCATTTGAATATTTTTATTGCGAGAAAACCTACTATAGCGGATACTATCATACCTACGAAAACACAGAAGATATTCAGATCACCGACACCGCCTTCTGAGCAAAGAGCATCTTTGGTTTCAAGAATAGCAGCAGCAACTATTGCAGGCGTTCCAAGAAGGAACGAATAATCAAGAGCAGTCTGTTTGCTGATACCTCTGAGCTGACTTGCGGCAAGTGTTGAGCCTGAACGTGAAAGACCGGGGAAGATAGCTGCGAAGCATTGTGTCACGCCTACTATTATTGCATCCGGAACATGATATTTTTTTCTCATTTTCTTTTTGTATTTTTTGCCGTTTATAATTTTTATATCAGGCTTTTTTGAATCGCCCAGTAACAGCAGTGTACTTGTACCGAGAAGAGCGATACCGACAGCGAGGAAATAGCCGTCAAGAGCAAATTTATCTGCAATGTCCTTTACTTTCATATCTGTCATAGGTATAGGTATGAACAGCAGGAAAAGGGGGATAAGACCTATAATTATCATCATGGCAAGATTTTCTTCCGGTGTCATATCTTTCCATACAAAGTCTCTGTGTATAAGCTTTTTGAATATGCTTATCAATGAAGAAAAAAGTTTCAGAACTGTTTTGAAGTATATAGCAAGTACAGCGGAGAGAGTTCCTATATGGAGCATTACCGAGAAAAACAGATTATTTTCCTGCATACCTGTTATATGCTGATATATAGCGAGATGACCGCTGCTTGAAACAGGGAGAAATTCGGTAAGACCTTGTATTATTCCCTGAAAGATAGCATTAAAAAAATCCATATTTATGTACCTCCACGATCCTGACGGCAGAAATAACTCTGCCATTATATATGAATTATTTTCCTTTTTTATTCTTATCCTTTTTATCGGAAGATTTATTTTTGTCTATCATTTTATATAGTGCATTAAAGGCATCGTCAAGACCGCCGATACTGTTGATAAGTCCCTCATTTACAGCGTCCTCGCCGTCAAGTATAGTACCGATGTCCATGACCAGCTCATTTGTATTCATAGCAAGCTCATTATAGCGTTCAGCGGATATTTTTGAATGAGAGGTAACGAATCTTGTTATACGCTGCTGCATACGCTGGAAATATTCAAACGCCTGAGGAACGCCGAGCATAAGACCGTTCATTCTTACAGGATGGATAGTCATAGTGGCGGAACGGGCGATAAATGAACGTTTGGCAGCAACGGCTATCGGAACGCCGATAGAATGACCGCCGCCTAAGACCAAAGATACGACAGGTTTTTTCATTCCTGCCATAAGCTCGGCAATAGCAAGACCGGCCTCGACATCTCCGCCTACGGTATTCAGTATCATAAGAAGACCGTCAATATCGGTAGACTGTTCAAACGCCACGAGCATAGGGATTATATGCTCATACTTGGTAGTCTTGTTTTGTTCTGAAAGTATATAATGACCTTCTATCTGACCTATTATAGTCATGCACTGTATAGTGTATTTTCCGTTATCGGAAATTATCGAACCGGAATCAACTATAGTATTTGTATTTTGTGTGGAAGACGGGTTATCATTACTTTCATGGCTGTTTTCCGTTTCAATATCCGTTCCTGAGTTTATTTTTTTCAAGAAAATGCACCTCCTTATGCTATTATTAGCATAAGGAGCGTCAACATACATTGAATTATAACATTTTTATTAAAATACTTCAATAGCATATGGACTTAATTTTGGAGAAAAGGCTTGTCAGAGAGAAAATTTTTTATCAAGAAACTTGCATACTGCAATTATTGGCATAGTAAGCATACCCCATAGAAAGCTGTAGATAAGGCATATCTGACCGCAGAAATTCAAAGGGCAGCCTGAATAGTCCCATACGTTCAGTTTAAGACGAAAGTTAAAGATAAATCCTGCAAAAAATTCTATGAAGGTTATAATGATACTTCCTATGATGCATTTAAGACATAATGAGCATTCCGTTATTTTTTTGAATATCCTGTACAGCAGCACAAAGCACAGACCGCCTGTTAGTATCATGGACCAGTGTGTGTAGTGCCGCCATATTATTTCAACAAGACCATAAAGTAAGCCGCCTATTATAAACAGGCAGCAGTTACATTTAAGCTTAGATACTGATATCATACAAACTCACCCTGATGGTTATTATTTGTATGATATCAAAGAATTATTTACTGTATTTATTTCCTTGTATTTTTGCTGCTTTTTTTAAAGCGTTTCATTATAAAGCTTATTGATATAAGAGTGACACATAAAATTGCAGTACAGAACAATACTATTGTAAGTGCA
>JBGVAQ010000045.1:0-3869 GCA_045224775.1 Acutalibacteraceae bacterium
TTTCTCCCTGTGCTTTCACCAGATCACGATATAAAATATTGCCTGCGGTCAAAGGTTTCTTTTCGTATCTTGAAAGAATTTGTTTTAGATCCGGCTCTTTTGTTTTGTAACGCTTTTGTTTTTTTGCTCTCAAATGAAAATATTCGTATTTATTATCAAGAGAAGCTTTCAATTTTTTTCTGAACATGAATTTTCTTATTATAACCAACAGAAGAAAAAATGGATTTTTTGAAGCTTTGATTCTTTCTTGCAGCTCTTTTGATTTATCAGTGGTTACCGGTGGCGGATTTTTCATAAAGTGGTTTTTTTCGTATTTTTCAAATTCGCTTATGAATGGTTCCGAAGCTTTTTTCTGATATGGAATTTTTAAAGTTCTATGATAATAACCCATTTTTTTTTCAAGATTTTCTTTGGTATATTTATTTCCGAATTGTTTTGCGAGAGTGTCAGCTCTGATTTTTTTCGTTTCACCAATTTTTTGAAATGTTATATGTCTGTCGGTATATTGTGTTATCTCAAAATTTTTGCGTTTCATAAAGTCTATAAATTCTTTTTTCCTGCAACAGATAATTATTGCTTCATCCAGAACTCTGCATAAATCAGCTTTCCATGATCGTCCCTGTCTTGCCAGTTCAAGTGTGGTCTGATCTATGCTGCGAAGTCCTGACGGATTATCTATTATGTCCAGACCGTAAAGCTTACAAAGCTTATCGCTTTCATTTCTCATATTATTTCTTGTTTTAAGATCAGCTTTCCATTTTAATCCTGTTTCCATACTTACTGAATTTATTATTATGTGGTTATGAAGATGTTCTTTGTCTGTGTGAGTTGCCACTATCACCTGAAATCCGGGAGCGACTTTTTGAGCGAGTTCAATGCCGATCTGATGAGCAGTCTCCGGAGAAATATTTTCATCAGGCGAAAAGCTCTGTACATAGTGGTGAGCTAATATATTGCTGTCCTTATGAAAAGCATTACGTATTATATAGAACTGTTTTGAAAAATCATCTGCACTGCTGCCGAAGCAATTTATACATGAGGACTTGAAACATTTTTCTTTTCCGCTGCTGTCTTCTGGGGAAAGGATATAAGAAATGGAATCATAAACATAATCGTGAGAGGTTATCTTCTTTTCAATTTCTTTAACTATTGCCATGTTTGTTGTTGATCCTTTCTGTAAGTTTATCAATTTTCTTTTCGAGAGAGTCAATGGTATGTTCTTCATCACTGCATATATCGGAAAGAATTTTTTTCATAAGCTTTTCAAGTTCTTTCTGTTTTTTGAGAACGGAGTCAAGCAAATTATTGTTTACAGATTTCTGAGAATTGCAGAGATGTGCGATCTGGTTTATGTTTGTTCCTATTCGTGTCATGCCTAAAAGCAATTCCGGGATATTGTTATTTACGACAATTTTTGTGTTATACGCTGTTGTTAGGATAAACTGTGATACGTTCATATTCGCAAGAGCCGCCTGCTCCTTTATATATTTTTTGTCTTCTTCGGTAACCCTGAGAATTATGTTTGTTGTTTTATTTATCTTTTTCATTTTATATCCTCCGATAATAAGTTAAAAAATTGAAAATTAAGGAATAACCATATACGTAGTATAATCCATAATTATTAGTTATACGCAAGCAGAGATTATGTATATACAAAATATGTACAAATCAGCTTGTCGGTGAAATCCCCACACCCCTATAATTTTTTATGCAAATCAAAAAAAATTATAAAATCGCTAAGCTCACCAATTAGGATTTTACAAAATTATTGTAAAATTTAAAAAGTGATAATTTTCTATTTTGGATTTTTTATTTAATCGAGAACAACTCCCATGAGTATATTCTCACGAGAGTTGTTTCTCTTAGTATTAACTTTTTAGTTTATGATTATCTGTAAATTACTTTGCTCTGTACTGTACCCATTCTGTAATGTTGTAAACTGTAGAAGAAGCAGTCGGCTTGCTGCTAGATTCTTTGCTGTCTTCTCTGTAATAGTGGAAAAGCTTGTAGTAATCGTTATAGTAGCTTACATAGTAATCAAATCTGAACCAATAATAACTGCCCTGTGAATCATTATATGATGTTCTTCCGGTATTGGTATAAGTAGTCATGCCGCAGTTATTGCAATATTGGTTGTAGCCCTGTACGGTATAGTCATCTTTAGTATTGAAAGCGCCAAAATACTTATAGCCGTAGCCGTTTACGGAGCAATATCCATACTGATTCCAGATAGCTCTGTTATATGCATTGGCACCTCCGCAGTCATACATCCAATGCCAGTAAATAAAGCCGTCCCAGTAATTTGATACAACTCTCTTGTTTGTAGCATTTTCGTAAGCTCCGTAAGCTCCGGTGTTCCAGTTCTGATAATACCAGTTATTTGTGTCAAAACCGCCGGGGAAGCTTGCATAATTTTTAGAACCGCTTCCACATGCTACCCATTCACTGCTTGAAAGAGTATATCCGGCTTCGCTGGTATTTCTTGAATCTTTGAAGGATTTTTCAGTATAAGTCCACTTTGTATTTACAACCTGTGCTCCGGAAGGCATAGAATCTTTTCTTACCCATCCTGATGGTTCATGCAGATTCCAGTGAGCATACAATGTGATATCAGAAGAACCTGTGAATACAGTGCTGTCATAGATCCTTGTACCATCAGATGTATACCATCCTGTAAAAGTATAATAATCTCTTTGAGCATCAGGCAGAGTGCCATAGCTGCTGTTATATTTTACTGTCTTGGATGTGGTATAAGTTGTACCGCCATTTCCGTTAAATGTTACTGTATACTGTTTTGGTGACCAATGAGCATAAAGAGTATGATCTGTCATAGCAGTAACGACAGTATCAGATGTAATCTTTGTACCATCATCAGCAGCTGTGTACCAACCGTCAAAGTTATAATTTGCCTTTGTAGGTGTAGGCAGAGTACCGTAAGTCTGACCATAATATGCCTGTTGAGAATCAGATGAAACTGTACCGCCGTTTGCATTGAAAGTTACTTTGCATGATGTAAGGATTGCTTCAAACTCACTTTCAGAAATACGTTTTATTGTTCCGCTGAACAGATCAGGATTTTTCATTTCTCCACAAATACAATATATGCTGCTTGTTTTAAGTAATGAAGTAAGTTTCGGATCATATTTGCTAAATGTTACGTTTTTGCTGATTGCTGTGTAGTCCGCTGAGGAATTAAGATCTACATTTCCAAACAGATTCAGTACTGTATTTTCATTTCTCAGTATCAATGCCAGCCCCGAACAGTTTTCTACTTTTATCTGTCCCAGCAGAACTTTTGAAGAACTTAGATCTATAGGTGTTTTTGTGTTGTTCTTGAATATCATATTGCTGATCTGTGTTTCTTTTGCGTCCGACTTAATGGAAATATTGTTATAAGTCGAATTATTGCTCATAATATGGAAAAATTTTGTTGTGCTGTTGATTGTCAGAACCTTATTTTTGAAAGGATTACCTGCCGAATCTACCATATTTGAAAGATCAAGTGATATTTTCTCAGCACCGGAATTAATTGCAGCATCAGCAACATTGCTGTTAGCTGCTGTAACATCGATAGCGCCCACACCTTCAAAAGCATTATTTCCCAAAGAGGTAATGTGCTTATCTATTATGAACGATGTAAGAGAAGTGCATTCTTTGAAAGCATTTGCACCTATAGATGTAATACCGTAGCCAGCCACTATATTAAGTGATGTACAGCCTTCAAAAGCACTGGCAGGTATTTCAGTTACATATTTCGGCATGTAGACACCTTTTATATTTTTATTATTTTTGAATACTTCGGATTTAAATCCATGTACTCTGACAGCCGAATATGTTTTATTGCTGTTTTTGATAGAAACGTACTCAGG
>JBGVAQ010000046.1:0-4438 GCA_045224775.1 Acutalibacteraceae bacterium
CGATCCGAATTTCACAATATCCAAGCTCAACTATCCACTTTTCAGCTTCTTGTATGAGCAGCCTGCCAAGATGCTGATTGCGATATTCCGGGAGCACAACTACTCTGCCTATCATTACACAATCACTGCTCAGTTCATAAAAGCGACAGGTAGCCACAGGATATTCGTCATCAAGCAAAACTATGTATCTGCTTTCGTCTCCGTCATGTTCGTCAAACTCCTCCCGTAAAGAAATATGATACTGACGGTTCATCCCCTGTATCCTGACAGAATACGCTCCTGCTCGCTGCCACTCTTCTTTTGCTCTCATTACACTTATCTTGTTCATTGATCCACTCCCTCGTTTTATCGGGTCATTTATCGGGTCATTGATCTGTAGCAACTATTATAACACTACATAATTACCATCCATATCTTTGATATGTTTTAGCATGATCTTACTCTTCATCAGCTTTCCGAATCTTACGGCAAGTTCGAAAAAGTCATAATAGTCATTATATCCTTTATTTGAGGTATAAAAAACAGCATATTCATTGTTCTCAAGCTTTGAAACTCTGTATATCTTCATTGTATATCCCAGACCATCAGCTATTTCCTGTGCCTGTTCTACAAGTCTTTCTTGTATTTTTTCATCTTTTATCTTTTTCTGTTTTGCAGCTTCCTTTTTATTTTTCTCAGCAATCATTTGTAGTTCTATTGCTTCCCAGTAAGGGTTATCATTAAACTTTTGAAAATAGAAACATTCTTTCTTAGCACACTCTTTGTTTTTAAGGACGTTTTTCGTTATATAACCTTTGTGTTCGGGAAAATGGCAAAATCCTACAAGATTATCTTTCCTCATGAAAAGACATTCTCCACCAACGATTTTAGCTTCTATGTATTCTGAATCATCAGGCATATAACTCACTTCCTTTGTTTCAAGTTGGTGTATCGGTGATTGACCAACTAAAAATCCACTCCAGTTGGTGTATTGAGGATAGACCAACTGAAATACATGCCTTTCCCTTATTCCCTACATTATTATATCACAAAAGCTCTACTACAACTACATTTTTTAGAGTTATAGTAGAGCTTTTTAGTTTTAACACCAATAACCATCTGCTATCTTATAAATAGGATCATTGGGTTCATGATCAATGATGTAATCTATAGCAATCTGTTCTGACTCATCCGATTTATGCCGAACAATAAAACGCATCGCAGTTTCTTTCAGATAATGTGCAGAATTATCAGATTCAAGTATCATCTTTGCAATCATTATTGCTTTCTGAATATCGGTTTTTGCGAAATAACCGAGAGAGTATTTTAATTTACTTTGATCCTCACCAGAATTTCTTATCAGCCATTTATCCACAATTTCTTCTGTTATATCAACATCCTCTAATTCAGATAATATAAAACCAGTTAATTCATCTATATTAGGATAACATTCAAGAATAAGATCCGTTTCAGGTATTTTATTATTCTCAGGGAAATTTATAACTGACAAAGAATCAGCTGTTCTATTATTAGCCTTATAATCCGGTAAATCTGTCATAGAAATAATAATATCTGCAAAAACTCCATAACGCTCTGTATCACCATAATTTTTTGTTAATACATATTGACATGGTATTATAATCAGAGTATGAAGTCTGACACCTTTCATGGCTGCGGCATAAGCTTTATGATGTCCGTCAAGAATCGCACACATAAAGCCGTAATGATAATAAGCTATAGCTCGCGGAGCATAATATTTATCAATATCATCATAATACTCTCTTGCTCTTGTTGTGTTCAGATACTTATTAGACTGCGTAGGATATAGATATGCCGGAAAACATTCGGATACTGTCACATAATCATGATTGTAATAATCTTGAGTAACCGCTTCATGATATGTAAGCTTGTCAGGTACATTCATAAAAAAACGATCTTCACCATCTGTCGGATAAAGCATTGCATCTGCAATAATATAATATCCGTCTTCAAGTAATCCTAAAATTGGCTTTATATCCTCAATACTCTTCTGCAAATCAACAAAAGGAGCATTTATCTTGTTTCTGATCTCGTTAAGTTCCGGTGTATCAGTTTTTTCAATTCCGTATCCTCTGGCAAGCATACCGGAACAGGTTGGACAGAATGGTATGTTACTTTGTACTATAGGTTTGCCGTTCAACATAACATGAGATAGTGAATAGTTATCATCGTAATCCCAATAGTCTTTTGACGAAACGGTTTTTAATCTGCTGTTTCCCCCTTTGACATAGACCAAAACAGCAGAGTCACACCAACGTTTTTCTTTTGTGTCGAGCTCTTTTATTATTTCAAGTTTCATAATATCAAATCCTTTTTAAAGCCTCGGGTCAACCGGTTCGCTTTCGAGTGCCAATACTCCAAAAACACACTCATGCACACGGTAAAGCGGTTCACCCATAACAAATCTGTCAAGAGACTCCATTCCGAGTGAAAACTCTCTCAATGCGAGACTTCGTTTTCTTGTAAGCGAACGGCTCTTAAGACGCTTTAGGTTCTCAGGGATAAGGTATTCCGGTCCGTAAATGATACGCAGATATTCACGTCCTCTGCACTTTACAGCCGGCTGAATTACTTCTCCCTTATACTTTGCCGTAAAGAATTCAGGCTTTACAACCATTCCTTCTCCTCCGTTACCCGTAAGGCTCAGCCACCATGCAATGCCTCTTTGTACGCTGCTCTCATCATTTACATCAACAGCGATATGATCGGTTGCAATGAAGATCGGATCTGTTCCGGTGCAGTACTTTCTGATGGTTTCCATGTGCCATATATGCTCCTTGTCAGAAAAAACCTGCCCCTCTACTGCAAGAATATGGAAAGGAGCAATCTTCAAATCATCCACGCTCTTAACATTCCAGCAGTATTCACGGTACGCTCTGACATATCCGTCAATTGCATCCTTCTTCTGATTGAACTCCGCTAAAAGCTCAGCCGGGTCAAAACTTTCTCCCGATGTGCCTTCCGGAACGTCATACTGAACATTCTTTCTCTGACATAGCTTGTCAAGTGCCTCTGTAACCGCTGCAAGACCGTCACGTCCTGCACGTCCTACTGGGGCATACTGCTTTTCAAGAAGTTCCTGTGCCTTTTCCGACCATGGCATAAGCTCGGTATCAAAACAAACCCAATCCGTATTGAAGTCACTCCAGAAGCCCGTCTTTGTAAGCACAGCGTCTAGTCTGTCAAGAACTTCATTCTGAATTGTATTGTCTGTAAAGAACTGCCGTCCTGTACGGGTATAAATTATTCCTCTGCTCCCGTCAGTAATTCGGAAACGCTTTTTTGCAGATTCGGCATTCCGGCAAAGCACTATCACGGCACGGGAACCCATGTGCTTTTTCTCGCAGATAACCTTCCCCACTCCATGACTGCGGTAATACTCAAATGCCTCCAACGGATGTTCCAAAAAGCATTCCAGTTCACTTGTCTTACAGGGTGACATTGTAGGAGGCAGATAGATCAGCCAATGAGGATCAGCCGCAAATCGTGACATAATCTCCAATGCAACGGCACTGTTGTTTTCGTGTATGTTGATAGACGGCATGAGCTTTGTCTGCAAATACAGCTTGCCACCGATATCTCCCAGTGTCAGAATATCATCAGGTTCCGTCGGCTTTTCTGAAAGCGGCTTTACAGGCTCATAATACTGACGCAGTGCCTTAACACTGACACACTCCTTCTCGGGATAGCGTAAAGCCGTCAGCTTTCCACCAAAGACACAGCCTGTATCAATACAATATGTACCGTTCAGAGCTTGAACCTCAGTCTGAGGAATATGACCGTATACAACTGTTGAACGTCCGCGGTAATCAGCAGCCCAGTCAAGACGGACAGGCAAACCATATTCATCCGTTTCTCCGGTAGTCTCACCGTACAAGCAAAAGTCGCGCACACGCATAGAACCTCTGCCGATGTATTTTTCCTTGATGCCCGCATGAGAAATAACCAACTTACCGTCATCGAGTACATAATGACTTACAAGATCGTCAAGAAATGATGTGACCTCGTTTCTGAAATCCTCTCCGGCAGCATCAAGCTGTGAGACAGTGATATCCAGACCGTGTGTTTTCTGCACACTCTTTCCTCTCAGGTATTTCAGCAGCTTTACATCATGGTTTCCGGGAACGGCTATAGCATTCCCAGACTTAACCATATCCATTACAAGACGGAGAACTTCTGTATTCTTTGTTCCTCTGTCGCAGAGATCACCCAAAAAAGCAGCCTGTCTGCCAAAGGGATGACAGTAAATGCCACTCTCGTTCTTTATGTAGCCAAGCTTTTCAAGCAGCATAACAAGTTCATCGCAGCATCCGTGAATATCTCCGATAATATCAAACGGTCCGTGAAGATCACGCTTATCGTTCCAAAGCTTTGTACGAACTATTTCGGCATTGTCGATTTCCTCCTGCGAACCAAGAAC
>JBGVAQ010000047.1:0-2723 GCA_045224775.1 Acutalibacteraceae bacterium
CATTTGAAAACTATCAATCATCATAAGATGCTTGTTATGGAGCTTTGCTTTAAAGCAGGTCTGTACAGACAGGGGATAATGCATGATCTGTCGAAATATTCACCAACGGAATTTCTTGTGGGAGCAAAATATTATCAGGGTACAAGAAGTCCGAATGATGCCGAGAGGGAGGACAGGGGCTATACATCCGCATGGCTTCATCATAAGGGCAGGAATAAGCATCATCTTGAATACTGGATAGATTACGGTCTTGGAGAAGGTCATAAAATGGAGGGCATGAAAATGCCTGTGAAGTATGTGGTAGAAATGTTCTGCGACAGGGTAGCGGCATCAAAGAATTACCGCAGAGAAAAATATACTGATGCAGATGCATACGAATATTTTCAGAAGTCGAGGGGACATTATATCATACATCCCGAAACAGAAAAACTTCTTGAGTTTCTGCTTAAAATGCTGAAAGAAAACGGTGAGAAGCTTACCATGCTTTATATCAGAAAGAATATCTTAGGGAAAAAATAAAACAAGCCCGTTATGATAAAGCATAATGCAGAAGTGAGTGCGGCATTTTGTTTAGGGGGTTCTTGAATGCTGTAATGCAGCTTGAGTGCCGTATAAGCTTTTTATCAGCGGGCTTTGTTTACAGGTCGGAACAGAATATAATTCCTGTTCTGACCTGTATATTTTTATACAGGTGCAGCAGTAAAAAAATCGGAAAAAATGTATTGTATAATTACATTTATCGCAAGTAATATACTTGATGAAATTCAGATGATATAGTATAATAATATCATATTATATAAATAACTATACTGTATTTTTGGGGGAATAAAAATGCCTGTATTGAATTGTAAAATGTGCTGTGCACCGCTTAAAATAACAGATGACGGTATGTATGCAAAATGTACATACTGCGGAACTGTCTATACACTTCCGCTTGATGATTATGCAGATGAATCCATTCAGGCTATGGCAGAACCGCTGCTTAAAAGAGCAAGGATATATCTTGAAGACAGCATTTTCAAATCAGCAGCCGAATATTATGAAAAGGTGCTTGATCTTGTTCCGTCAATGGGCGAGGCATATCTCGGCAAGGGAATGGCTCAGCTTGGTGTTAATAAGATGGAAGACCTTGAAAAAGTCAGGAGAGCGGCGGCAGGTAATTATTATATAAAGAAAGCACTCGTTTTTTTAGGAGAGCCTTTGCGTACAAAATTGTATAATACGTTGGGCATGAAAAAACCTGTTGCGGCAAAAGAATCTGCCATTGAAGAATGGAGAAAAAATGCCGATATGATACGCAGGAGTTTTCTTGAAGATGTTTCACGCAATGCAGCAAACCACAGTACAGAATATACTGAGGAAATGAATAAGATAGAGAGAAAATACAATGGTGATATTGCAAAATATGCAAAAAGAATAGATGATATAAAAGATCTGATAGTTACCGAAAAGAAACGTGATCTTAATAAAGATTATGCTGCAAAGGTGTGGGCATCAGCCGAAAATATAGATAAGTACGAAAGCGAAAAGGCAGAAATGCAGCAGAAAATGCATGAGCTTGAAATAAACAGGAATGCCGAGATAGAAGAGCTTAATAAAAGATTTCCGGAATCGGGAGATGTTATCAGCAAGGCTGTTTTCGATGAGCTTAAATCAAAGCATACTATTCCTGAACTTCCGGATGAGAGTGACGGAACTATCCTTGATAAGATATGTGATATACTCATGAGTGAATACGGAATCATTTCACAGGAGGAAATAGCAGCTCATAAATTCTGCGGTCAATATTCAGAGTTAAGGATAAACAACGCATTGAAAAAACTCATCAATCAGAGAAAAATATCAGAAGTAACGGTTGACGGTAAAACCGGATATATTCTGTCCGATCTGGAGGAAATAAAGATAGTATAATACGGAGGGAGAGTGATATCCTTGATAAAAGAAGAACGCATAGTAAAGCTCAAACTTGATGTAATATTCAAGCGTGTATTCGGAAATGCAAAGAATGAAAGAATAATAGCGGCATTTATTTCGGATTTGCTTGAAATTCCAAGAGATGATATAAAGGCTGTCTATATAGACAATGTAGAACTTGCACCTGAATATTTTGACCAGAAATTCAGCAGACTTGATATCAAGATGGATGTTGACGGCAGGATAGTCAATATTGAAATGCAGGTAAATCGTGAGCCTGATTTCAAGGACAGGACACTTTTCTACTGGTCAAAGCTATACAGTGAGGAACTGAAAGCAGGAGAAGAATATGGCGAGCTTAAACAGACAATATGTATAAACATAATAAACTTTGATTTGTTTGACTGCGAAGATTATCACTCGAATTTCAGGATAATTGAAAAAGAGCGTTCGGAGTTGCTGACTGATAAATTTGCAATACACTTTTTTGAGCTTAGAAAACTTAACAAATTCAAGAAAAACAGACGTATGGAGGACTGGCTTGATCTTATCAATGCGGAAACGGAGGGTGATCTTATGGAAATCCAGAAGAAATCTACAATTCCCGAGGTTCAGGATACTATAGTTATGCTAAGAGAACTGAGTGCTGATGAAAAAATACGTCGTGAGGCATATTATCGTGAGAAGCGTCTGCATGATGAAGCAACCGCATTGGGAAATGCAATGCGTGAAGGAGAAGCAAGAGGCATAGCTCAGGGTATAGCGCAGGGCATGGCGCAGGGTATAGCGCAGGGTATAGCGCAGGGTAT
>JBGVAQ010000048.1:0-5730 GCA_045224775.1 Acutalibacteraceae bacterium
GAGATCATGCAACAAAGGTAGAAACAGGCATGGATGTTCTTGAGATAGTCGGCACAGGCGGCGATAATGCACACAGCTTCAATATATCGACAACATCTGCACTTGTAGCAGCGGCAGGCGGTGTAAAAGTAGCAAAACACGGCAACAGAGCCGCATCGTCAAAATGCGGAACAGCTGATTGTTTTGAAGCACTGGGCGTAAATATAGAGCAAAGTCCTGAACGCTGCGTAGAACTTCTGAAAGAAGTCGGAATGTGCTTTTTCTTTGCGCAGAAGTATCATACATCAATGAAGTATGTCGGAGCAATACGCCGTGAGCTTGGTTTCCGTACAGTATTCAATATACTCGGACCTCTTACAAATCCGGCATCGCCTACAATGCAGCTTTTGGGTGTATATGATGAATATCTTGTAGAGCCTCTTGCACAGGTACTTATTGACCTTGGAGTAAAAAGAGGTATGGTAGTTTACGGAACGGATAAGCTTGATGAAATATCACTCAGCTCACCGACAAAGGTATGCGAAATAAAAGACGGCTGGTTCAAGACATACACAATAACACCTGAGCAGTTCGGACTTGAACGTTGCACCAAAGATGAACTCAAAGGCGGTACACCGGCTGAAAATGCCGCAATAACAAGAGCAATACTTGGCGGAGAAAAGGGCGCTCACCGTAACGCAGTACTTATGAATGCAGGCGCAGCACTCTATATTGCAGGCAAGGCTGACAGCATGAATGACGGCATAAAGCTTGCAGCTGAGCTTATCGATTCAGGCAAGGCAGCAGAAACGCTTGAAAAGTTCGTTGAAGTAAGCACAAGACCGGAGGTATGAGCATGACTATACTTGATAAGCTTGCAGACCATGCCAAAGAACGCTGTGAAGCTTATAAGCGCAGCATGACATTACAGGAGCTTATAAATATTGTTTCATCATTTCCGAAAGGTGAAGGGGCTTTTGAAAACGCTTTGCGCAAGCCGGGACTATCGTTTATATGTGAGTGTAAGAAAGCATCGCCGTCAAAGGGAATGATAGCGGAGAACTTTCCGTATATTCAGATAGCCAAAGAATACGAAGAAGCCGGCGCAGACTGTATTTCCGTACTCACAGAGCCGAAATGGTTTTTAGGAAGTGACAGATATCTTGAAGAAATATCCAAAGCGGTATCAATACCATGTCTGCGCAAGGATTTTACGGTTGATGAGTATATGATATATCAGGCAAGACTTTTGGGGGCATCGGCTGTACTGTTGATATGTGCAATACTGAGCGAATCACAGCTTAAAGAATATATAGCCCTGTCCGATCATCTTGGACTTTCTGCACTTGTTGAAGCGCATGATGAAAAAGAGGTAAATACTGCACTTAAATGCGGCGCACGTATAATAGGCGTGAATAACCGTGATCTCAGGGATTTTTCCGTTGATACAGGCAACAGCCGCAGACTTCGTGAACAGATACCGTCCGATATAATTTTCATATCCGAAAGCGGAATAAAAAATGCCGATGATACAGCCGCTTTGAAAAAAGCAGGCGTTGATGCTGTTCTTATAGGCGAAGCACTTATGAAGGCAGAAAACAAAAAGCAAAAGCTTGCTGAACTTCGGGGGCAGTTATGACAAAAATAAAAATGTGCGGTCTGACAAGAGTTGAGGATATAGCCGCTGTAAATGAGATAAAGCCTGATTATATAGGCTTTGTGTTTGCCAAAAAAAGCAGACGTTTTATCTCACGGGAAAAAGCGGCAGAGCTGAAAGTAATTCTTGATAAAGATATAAAGGCAGTCGGAGTGTTTGTGGACGAAGACATAAAAGCAGTTGCAGAATTTCTGAAATGTGGTATAATAGATATCGCACAGCTTCACGGAAGTGAAGGCAATGACTATATCGTCAGTTTAAGAGCCATGACAAATAAGCCGATCATAAAGGCTTTCCGCATACGCACACAAGAGGATATATATAAAGCACAGAAAAGTGCCGCAGATATGGTACTGCTTGATGCAGGTGCAGGTGACGGAAAAACATTTGACTGGTCGCTGATAGATACGATCACAAGACCGTATTTTCTTGCGGGAGGACTGTCACCCGAAAATGCAGGTGAAGCAGTAAAAACTCTTCACCCATACGGACTTGATGTCAGCTCCGGAATAGAAACTGACGGATATAAGGACAGAATAAAAATGGCAGAATTTGCAGATGTGATAAGAGAGGAAGAGGAAGAATGACAAATCCTAACGGACGTTTCGGAATACACGGCGGACAGTATATTCCGGAAACATTGATGAATGCCGTTATCGAACTTGAAGAGGCTTATAACAAGTATAAAAACGATCCGGACTTTTGCAGAGAGCTTGAAACACTTTTCAATGACTATGCAAACAGACCGTCAAGACTTTACTATGCAGAGAATATGACAAAAGATCTCGGCGGCGCAAAGATATATCTCAAAAGAGAGGATCTCAACCATACAGGCGCACATAAAATAAATAACGTACTTGGTCAGGCACTTCTTGCAAAGAGAATGGGCAAAAAAAGACTTATTGCTGAAACAGGCGCAGGACAGCACGGTGTAGCTACTGCAACAGCGGCATCGCTCATGGGTATGGAATGTGTTGTATTCATGGGTGAGGAAGATACAAAAAGACAGGCACTCAATGTATACAGAATGAAGCTTTTGGGAGCAGACGTTGTTCCTGTAAAGAGCGGTACAGCCACACTTAAAGATGCGGTTTCAGAGGCTATGAGAGAATGGACTACACGCATTGACGATACACATTATTGTCTTGGTTCTGTAATGGGGCCGCACCCGTTCCCGACAATAGTACGTGATTTTCAGGCTGTCATATCAAGAGAGATAAAACAGCAGATGCTTGAAAAAGAGGGCAGACTTCCCGATGCTGTTCTTGCATGTGTAGGCGGCGGCTCAAATGCCATAGGAAGCTTTTATAATTTCATAGAGGATAAGGATGTACGTCTTATCGGCTGTGAAGCGGCAGGCAGAGGTGTAGATACCTTTGAAACAGCTGCAACAATAGCTACAGGCAAGCTCGGAATTTTTCATGGTATGAAATCATATTTCTGTCAGGACGATATGGGACAGATTGCGCCTGTATATTCTATCTCGGCAGGACTTGACTATCCCGGAGTAGGCCCTGAGCATGCATATCTTTATGATATCGGCAGAGCAGAATATGTTGCAATAACTGATGATGAAGCCGTAAGCGCATTTGAATATCTTTCAAAGACAGAGGGTATAATACCTGCAATAGAGTCGGCACACGCTGTAGCACACGCTATTAAGCTTGCACCGACTATGGATAAAGATAAGATAATGGTAGTTACAATATCGGGCAGAGGAGATAAGGACTGCGCAGCAATAGCACGTTATAAAGGAGAGGATATTTATGACTAAGATAAGACAGGCATTTGAAAAAGGAAAGGCATTTATCCCCTTTGTAACATGCGGAGATCCCGATCTTGAAACAACGGCAGCAGTTGTCAGGGCAGCGGCTGCAAACGGTGCAGACCTTATAGAACTTGGAATACCGTTTTCCGATCCCACAGCGGAAGGTCCTGTTATACAGGGTGCAAACATCCGTGCATTAAACGGCGGAGTAAACACTAATAAGGTATTCGATCTTGTAAGAGAGCTGAGGAAGGATGTTACTGTACCGCTGGTATTTATGACATATGCAAATGTAGTGTTCTCATACGGTGCGGAAAAGTTCATAAAGACCTGTTCGGAGACAGGTATTGATGGCATAATACTTCCCGATATACCGTTTGAAGAAAAGGAAGAATTTCTTCCGGTATGTCATAAGTATGATGTTGCACTCATTTCATTGATAGCACCTACATCGGAAAACCGTGTAGGCATGATAGCAAAGGAAGCCGAGGGTTTTATATATCTTGTATCGAGCCTCGGAGTTACAGGTGTACGCAGTGAGATAAAGACTGACCTTTCATCTATCGTAAATGTAATTCGTGAAAATACAGATGTACCTGTTGCTGTAGGTTTCGGCATATCAACACCTCAGCAGGCACATGATATGGCTGAAGTATCGGACGGTGCAATAGTCGGTTCGGCAGTAGTAAAGCTCCTTGAAAAATACGGAAAAGATGCCCCGCAGTATGTCGGTGAATATGTACGCTCAATGAAGGCGGCTCTTTGATAAATATTAAAATATTATTATATGCAGAAACAGGATCATTACAGGAATCAGACTTGTAATGGTCCTTATCTTTTTGTAAAAATAAAATAAGTGCATAAATGTCGTGAAAAATCATAAAATACCTATTGACATAGTAGGTAATAGGTGATATAATTGGTGAAGCTGATAACAAAGGAGCTGACACAATGAATATTTATGCGGATAATGCCGCAACAACAAAAATGAGCGAAACAGCGATAAAGATAATGACGGAATGTATGAATGAATATTACGGTAATCCGTCAAGTCTTTACAGAATAGGACAAAGGGCAAAGGAAAAGCTTGAGGATGCAAGATTTGAAATAGCAAAGATCATAAATGCCGAACCCAGAGAGATAATTTTTACTTCTGGTGGAAGCGAATCTGACAATCAGGCATTGCTTTCGGCGTGTATTGCAGGCAAACGCAAGGGCAAAACACACATCATATCTTCGGCTTTTGAACATCATGCTATTCTTCATACACTTAAAAAGCTTGAAAAGGAAGGCTTTGAAGTCACACTTCTTCCTGTTCACGAAAACGGAATTGTAAAGGTATCAGAGCTTGAAGCGGCTTTGCGTGATGATACATGCCTTGTAACGATAATGACAGCCAATAACGAGATAGGCACGATACAGCCGATAAGTGAAATAGGCGAGATATGCAGAAAACACGGAGTTGTATTCCATACTGATGCTGTACAGGCTGTCGGACATCTGCCGATAGATGTAAAGGCACAGAATATAGACATGCTTTCAGCATCGGCACATAAATTTCATGGTCCGAAAGGTACAGGCTTTCTGTATTGCCGTAAGGGTATAGTACTCAGCAATCTTATAGAGGGCGGAGCACAGGAAAGAGGAAAACGTGCAGGCACAGAAAATCTTCCGGGAATAATGGCTATGGCGGCGGCTCTTAAAGAGTCTGTCGGAAAAATGGAAAAGGATAATGCACATAAGGCAGAGATAAGGGATCATCTTATAAAAGGACTTTCCGAAATACCTCACAGTGCATTGAACGGTGATGCAGAAAAACGTCTTTCCGGAAATGTCAATTTCAGCTTTGAAGGCATCGAGGGCGAGTCACTTCTCATACTTCTTGATCAGAAAGGTATAAGTGCCTCATCAGGCAGTGCATGTACATCGGGAGCACTTGATCCGAGTCATGTACTTTTGTCGATAGGACGCATACACGATGTTGCACACGGTTCATTAAGACTTACCATAGGTGAGGATATAACGCTTGAAGAAGCAGATTATATAATTACTAACGTAAAAGAAGTAGTAGAATATCTCAGGAGTTTTTCACCTGTATGGCGTGACCTGATAACAGGAAAAAGAGAGTTTATTTTAAAGTAGGAGGCTTTTATTATGGCATTATACAGCGACAAGGTAATGGATCATTTTATGAATCCGAGAAATGTAGGTATCATCGAGGATGCGGATGGCGTTGGAGAGGTCGGAAATGCAAAGTGCGGCGATATTATGAAGATGTATCTTAAAATAGATAATGACGTTATAACGGATGTCAAGTTTGAGACAT
>JBGVAQ010000049.1:0-4292 GCA_045224775.1 Acutalibacteraceae bacterium
CGAACGTGTCATGCAGTACAGCAGAACCGCTGTCGATATGCATTCACAGTCTTATGCAAAGGATATTGAGGGATATAATTTTATGGCGTCATTATACGGCAGTGCGGAGGGTGACCGCTTCCAATATATCCAGAACCAGAAAAGCTCCTCAGGCGGAATTATAATAAATCTCAAAACTGACAGAATGTATGCGGCTGACAGCAGTAATGTTCCTCTTACGTCCGATTATATGGGAATGAAATGCTTTTCAAACGTGACTGACAGCGTTGACCTCACAAACAGGGCAAATCACATGATTGATATTTACATGGTCTATGCAAGTAAAGATAGTGCAACGCCGAATGAGGCGATAGCACAGCATTCACAGCTTCCGCCTGAGGAATTTCCTTTCGGTGCACCCGACCATAACAAGAGATTAGAGCCGAACTATACAAACGGTTCATGGGACGGAACATATACTCTTTATCTTGATGTCACGGGAAAGGCGGCTTCTGTCAGCAATTCCACAAAGGCAGACATAATATTTATTTACGATACATCAAACAGCATGGACACACCCGAAAATCCCGATGATTCCAATTCAAAGCGGCGTTATCAGGCGGCTTATGATGCGGTTTCGGACGTTGCGGACGAGCTTTTTTCTTTTAACAAGTCCGGAGAAACTTCTCCCCGTGTAAGAATAGGTATGGTTTCATATGCAAGCACAGCTAAGCTTGAATTTGACTATGTGGACAACATAAACGACTTTAAAAGCGGTTTCGCCTTTGCCGCAAAACAAAAGACCTATCAGAAAGGCACTTTCGGCGGTACAAACTGGGAGGACGGTATTCAGACGGCACGAAAGCTGTATGATTCTTCACACCGTCAGGACGCTGAACAATATATTATCTTTGTTTCGGACGGCGAGCCTACAAGCCGTATAACCAAAGGCAGTTGGTATGAACATTTTGACGCATACGAATATAAAATGTCAAACAACAATACACAGCCCAATGTCCTGACGGACACGACAACAAACAAACAGTACTATGCATACGGATATGCAAACCTCAATAACGGACAGTATTACTATACGGGTGTTGAACACGCTTATACACACTCAAAAGATGATGCAAGGGCGTTTGTAAATGCCGGTGTGAATCTGTACTCAATAGGCATATTCAACGAGGAGTCAACGCTGTGGCAGATGAACACACTTGTAAACTATGCATATACAGGCTTTGATTATCCCGATGTTCAGAACAATAACTATAAATACGCCGGAAATTCTCAGGCACTCCATGAAACATTCTCGAACCTCGTTCACGATATAACGAAAAATTTCGGATACGGGAATGTTGATATCCGTGACGTTATGACATCAACGACACTCACCGCAGGAGAGCTTGCCGGACATGCGGCAGATTTCAAATATTACAGGAATATCGCCGGCGGTATTCTTACGGAATGGACTGACGCACCGAAAGCAACATACAACCCCACAAACAAAACTGTTGAATGGGATATTTCAAAAGCCGGTATGCTTGAACAGAATGTCACTTATACTATCGGCTTTACGGTATGGCCCGATCAGGCTTCATATGATGCAATAATGAAACTCAATGCCATGATTGATTCGGGAGTATCACAGTCAGATGCTGACGAATATGCTTCGGAACATTATCCCGATGTTTCGCCGTTCCTCAGAAAAGACAAATCCGGTCATTACATCATACAGTCAAACGCTGATGCAGAATTGAAGTATGAGAGATTCATAATTGAAAATGACGGTGAACCGCAGTCTTTGGGAAAAGAAACAGCCGGATATTCATTTCCCGATATGGAAACTACAAAGTATTATATGACTGTTTCAAAGTGCTGGAATGATCATTTACAGGATACAAACAGATTCAAGGCGGTTTATTTTGAGATATTCGAGGATTATGACGAAACGGAGGGGACAGTAAATACACCCTATGCGGAAATCATGCTTGATGAATCAGACGCAGGTCCGCACGATCCTTACAGATGGACAAAGCGGATAGAAATATCCCCGGGAATAATAAAAACGGCTCTTAACGGCACAACGCCCATTAATGCCGGACATTCCTACCGTGTATATGAAACAGGCTACACGGACAAAAACAATGTTTTCCATGATATACACAACCCCGATAACTACACAGATTACCGCTACGAGTTCACCAATGAAACGGTTGTTCCGATGCTTTATGACGGTGAGATGAAATATCTGGGCGATACAGACGGTGATGGACAGTTAACGGGTACAAATAATCTTCGTGGCGGTATCAACCTTTACAAAACAGTTTCCGGACCTGACGGAAACATTATACACACCGATAACGAATATGAATTTATCATTCATCTGACGATACCCGAAAGATTTATTACAGGATATGAAAACGGAAAACCCGTATATGATGAAAACGCCTATCCCCTGTGGTACACAGTCTATACAGATACAGACCTTGACGGAAATTTTTTCGGTGAAGCCGATACTGAAAAAGAATGGGGAACGCTTGCAGACGGTGAGCATTTAAAAATCAGGTCAGATCAGATGTTAAGGATAATAAATGTCCCTATCGGTACAGTGTATTCATTTGAAGAGGTTAACATTCCGGACGGCTGTACATTTGACCACGGCGAAATAAAAGTAAACGGTCAGACAGTGGCAGATTCACAGGGAAATAACATTCTGACATATACCACACAGCCCGACACGGCATACGACAACACATTCTATAACCGTGTAAATTATGTCGGCGTAACGCTTCCGCATACCGGCGGAGCAGGAACAAAATTATATACTTCAGGCGGAAAAACGCTTGTTTGTATAGCAGTTCTGATGCTTTTAATAAATCTCAGACGGAGAAAAACAGGCATCGGAACAAATATTTATCCGACAAAGAAAGGAAAGACACAATGAAAAAAATTTTTGCAGTTATGGTCACTGTGTTCCTTGCAGTTGTATTCACCGTTCCCGCATACGCAGTCCCCGAAAGTCCGCCCCATGTTATCACGATAACCAATACGGATTCTTCCGTTATGCATACCTATGAGGCGTACCGCATATTTGAAGGAAATCTTGATACTACTGATAACATTCTTTCAAATATCAAATGGAGTGACGGCATTGTTTCAGGTGATTTCCTTGCAGAGCTGAAAGGCATGAGCGAGTTTTCTTCATGCAATAGTGCAAGGGACGTTGCGGAAGTTTTAGCTTCCTTTGAGAATGATTCTTCGGTGCTTGATGCATTCGCAACCATTACAGGAAAACATCTTGATACAGTTGCAGGTACTTCAAAGGAAAGTTCTTCTCCCTATAAAATCAATGTGACAGGTGACGGCTATTATTTCATCAAGGATAAAAACGACACTGTAACAGAACAGGGCGAAACCTATTCCAAGTATATTCTTAATGTTGTACATGATGTTACCATAGAGGCAAAGGATGACCACCTTGTACCCGAAAAAAACATTATTGAAAATGATATTCCAGTTTCGACAAATGCCGTATCTGTCGGCGAGGAGATAACATTCAGCGTAAAGATAGACATTCCGAAAATGAACGGCTACAAGGCATATACATTCATTATGAATGATACACTTTCAAAAGGTCTTGAATATAAAGCCGTTAAGAGTGTCAGCGTAGGCGGAAAAACACTTGCGGAAAACACTGACTATACACTTTCTTCTGTAAAGAATGCTGACGGTACTACATCACTTACAATCACGTTTATTAACTTCATTCAGTACAAGACAATAAGCGGTAAGGTAGAAGTAAAATATACCGCCGTACTTGACACGGATGCTGTTATCGGCGGAAACGGCAACCCGAATACAGTCAATTTCACCTACTCCAATAATCCGTCTTCAACAGCCACAGGCAACGGCGGCGATACAGGCATTACACCCGATTCCGAAACGGTTACTTATACCACATCAATAAACATTCTTAAAGTTGACGGTCAGGATAATACAAAACTGCTCAGAGGTGCGAAATTCAGGATCGAGGGCGAAAAACTCAATACTGTCATAACAACGGGTACAAAATTTGAAAAAGCACCCTATACCGCAAAGGATAACGAAACAGCCGATGAAGATATATACTATCTGCTTGATGACGGCACTTATACAACAAATACACCCGAACCCGTACCGGCTGAAAGTTATGTGCTTGTTCACTTCACCACGATAACGCCCACCGGCGAAAATGTAGATTTCACAGGCACTACCGACAATTCAGGCAAAACAAACTTTCAGGGGCTGAACTCCGGCACATATACCATAAC
>JBGVAQ010000050.1:0-2704 GCA_045224775.1 Acutalibacteraceae bacterium
TGTAACAACATCAGAAGACTGTTTACTGTGGCTTTGGAATTCTGATGCTCTGACACTGACTTTATGAATCATTTTTTTCAGGGTAGCGGTATCTTTTGCATCGAGAATAGCCTCTGGGTTTCCGGTAAATTCCGCAAGTACCCGACGATCAGATCCGCTTTCAATATCAATTGCTATTTTTATTGCATGTCTGAACCAGTTATTTTGCTTTATCTTATTTAATCCAACTTCCCAGTTGTCAGTCGGACCACCATCACTCAAAAGCAGAATAACGGGTGCATAGGCTCCTGTCTGAGATTTTAGGAACTCATTTCTTGATAGCTTTTTATCCAATTCAATTAGTGCAGTACCAAATTCCGTAAGCCCGCCTGCCTGCAAATCATTCCAAATTATATCATCAAGCCCTACCGGACCGGATGCCGGTGTTATCCACGAACACCCGCTGGAAAACTGCATAATTGCCACTTTTATTTCTGCATCATCATTAGCCTGAGCAACTTCTTTAAGCATAGGAATACATTCTTCCATTGCTGCATTGACAGTTCCTATACTCGAACCACACATACTTCCGGAAGTATCCACAAGATAAAAAAGTGTCATAACCTTTCTCGGTGAAGGGGTAATTTCTTCTAATAAAGACATTTATTCGTCCTCCCTTAAATAATCTTTCCTGAATCATTAGGATTATTTGTACACTCAATAATAAAATCTTTTTTTACCGGTACAACAGCTCCGGGTGGAAGAGGCTTTTGTGTTCCATTAGGAAGATTTATCTTCCAGCTGATATTGCTCTGGTTTCTTATACCGAAAAGATTTTTATCTTTAGGATTGGAAACCACCTCTCCGATTTGAGTCTTAATATCATTTTGAGATGAATCAACATGCCAAAGCATCAGCTTAACTCCCGGATAAAGCAAAATACGGCTTAACGCAAATTGTATTGCATTCGGAACAATGAATTTATGCTGGCACTCAATGCAGATATTGTTTCCTTGTTCACTAAGAAATGTTTCTTCTTTACAATTCGGACATTTAACAATGCTTGCTTTCAGCTTGAAGAAAACATCAAGCCATTCCTTTTCAATCACTCTTGGTTTTTGTTTGAGCATTACTTCACTGCTGAAGGCTCTGATGAACATATCTTTTATGTAAGAGGGATAGACTGACCAGAATATTTTCAGGTTTTTATCGGTTCCCAGTACAGGTCTGTTTCGGGTATCAGCAGGATCGTAAACAAAAACCGGCGCTGTTCCATAATACTTCCTTTCCAGTTCCTTTGTCATACATGGAGGAGTGGAGTATTTGCCTTCCAAAGGGTGGTTAATAAACAACAATCTGAATAGTATAACTGCCAATGAAAAACGGTCTGACTGCTTGTCAGGATCTCCACCGGTTACAACTTCCGGAGCCATATATCTCTGCTTTCCAAGTATCCCCAAATTCGTTCCGAATGGTGATACATTATCATTATCACAGATAAGAACATCACCGTTATCAGGATTGATAAAGAAATTTCCGTTATTTATATCCTGATAGCTGTATCCGCTGTTGTGTAATTCTCTGAATGCCTGAATAATGTTAATAGCTGCGTCAGCAACAGCACTAAAAGACTTGAAACGAACTTGTTTTTGCTTTTTCGAACCAACAAAAAACTCTGTCAGTTCATGAAAACCTGATGGGATCATATCCATAATATATCCAAATACTCCGGCATGAACTTCTGTAATCCCTAAAGGCCATAAAAAATCCTTTGTAGGAGCGCCCTTGCTGATATTGTTTTCAAGATTGCTGTAAAACGCTTTTTCTTTGCCTTTGAAGACATCCTTATGGTACCACTTTAAAGCATACTCTTTTCCGTTATATAAAACCTTATAAACAGTACCCTGACCGCCTGAACCAAATTCATCCAAAACCGTTGCTTCTCCGCCATACTTCATTCTGACAGAATCACCTATTTTTATCGTACCCATTTCAATATCTCCCTGTGTTTATATTTTTGATGCATCTTTTGCTTTAAACCCATTCTTAAGTGCATAGTCTAAACCAACACTCCCATTATAGCAATAGATGGTAAAACCGGAACAAGCAAATAAAAATGCATCATTACCAATCAATTTTACTGAGTTTGGTATGATTATTTTTCTTAAAGCACTACAGTTTCTAAAAGCATTAGCACCAATAACCTGCAATCCTTCACTAAGTCTGACAGTATCTAAACAAGTACAATAATGAAAAGCATTTGCTTCAATATTCCTTAAACTTCTCGGAAGAGAAATGTTCTTCAAAGATTTACATGCCTCAAATGCTGATATATCAATAGTCTCCAAATTGCTTGGAAAAGCAATAGAACTTAACGATCCACACCGAAAGAAAGAACCTATTCCAATGGATTTAAGACTACTTGGAAATACGATCCTTTTTATCGCAGTGTAACAAAACGCCCCATCTAAGGGACTAATCCCGAACATATGATCTTTTCCAGATGATTTTGTTCCTATACGCTCTAATGAACTTGGAAATACAACCTCGCTCAATTCACTACAACTATAAAAAGCCCTATCTTCTATATATCTTATCCCTTCCGAAATAATTATTTTTCTAACTCCATTACAATTTCGATAAGCATCTTTTCCTATACCAACAACATTCATTCCTTGAATATTATTAGGAACTACTAACGCTAATGCATTCTTTCTGGGACCTT
>JBGVAQ010000051.1:0-3447 GCA_045224775.1 Acutalibacteraceae bacterium
CATGAAAAGAAACGAAAAATATGTTATAATTGACCAAAAGGAGTTGGTCAATTATGAAAAAATACTTTGAAGAATTAAGCGACAGCAGACAACAGTGGAAAATCAAGTATAATCTCTGTGAAGTAGTAGTGATGGCAATAGTAGCAGTCACAGCAGGAGCGGAGCATTGGAGCGAAATAGCGTTGTACTGCAAAACAAAAATAGAAATGTTCAGAACTGTTTACCACCTTGAGCTGAAACATGGAACGCCAAGCGAAGATACATTTCAAAGAATATTTGCAATAATAAGACCTAAAGAGTTTGAAAAGTGTTTTGTTAATTGGGTAAAGTCGGCAATTGAAATACCCGATAAAGAAATTGTCAGCATAGATGGCAAAACTCTCAGGGGTACACAGGATAATGAGGATAACCAGAATGTTATACACATGATCAGTGCATGGGCAAACAAGTCACAAGTAGTTCTTGGACAAATTAGAGTAGATGAAAAAAGCAACGAAATTCCTGCTGTTCCTGATCTGATAGATTTCATAGATGTCAAAAACTGCATTATCACAAGTGATGCAATGAGTTGTCAGAAAAAGACTGTGAAGAAGATAGCTGACAGCGAATGCGACTATGTTATTTGTCTGAAGGGGAATCAAGAGTCCTTACATGAAGATGTTAAACTGTATTTTGAAGAAGCACTTGATAAACCTAAGCTTTATTCACTTGATAAGACCAAGACGAGTGAAAAGAATCACGGACGAATTGAAAAACGGGAATATTTTTTAACAGAGGACGTTGACTGGATCGATCAAAAGGAAGAATGGTGCAATCTGAAAGCAATTGGAATGGTTCGCAGCACCAGAATGATTAATGACGTGGAAACTGTTGATACCAGATTTTTCATATCATCCGTAACAGATATAAAACATTTTGCCAAAGCAGTCCGACAGCATTGGGGTATTGAGAATAGTCTGCATTGGTGTCTGGATATGTGCTTTGATGAAGATCATTGCAGGGTTAGAGTTGATAACAGCGGTGAAAATTTCGCTGTTCTAAGACATATTGCAACTAACCTCTATAAATCCTTTACTTCGGTCAAGTTAAGTCTTAAAGCTAAACGTTTCAAATGTTCTTTTGATGATGACTTTTTAGCCTCCGTCATTTTTAACATGTTTTCATGATTCTTTCATGCGGTTGCCCTGATTTTTAACTCAAAATTGCTTGACATAAATTGTTTACTTTAATATAATATATGATATCAATATTTTGTAAAAAGGTGGTTTTTATATATGGCTAAACAAACACTTCTTACCGATGAGGGTCTTAAAAATTACGAACAGGAACTTGAATACCTTAAGACCGTAAAACGTAAGGATGTAGCAGAAAAAATAAAGGTTGCTCTTTCATTCGGCGACCTTTCAGAAAACAGTGAATATGATGAGGCTAAAAATGATCAGGCTATGCTTGAAGCAAGAATAGCTCAGATAGAGTCTATACTTAAAAATGCCAAGATCATTGATGAAAGCGAACTTACAAATGAACATATACATGTAGGTTCTACCGTAAAAATACATGACTGTGAATTTGATGAAGACAGCGAGTATCAGATAATAGGTGCAAATGAAGCAGATCCGTTCAACGGTAAGCTTTCCGATGAGTCACCTGTCGGTGCTGCGCTTTTAGGTCATAAAGCCGGAGATACAGTTGTTATTGAAACCCCCGAGGGTGAAGTAAAATTCATTATCCTTGAAATATCCAAATAATATCTGTTTTTATGATCGAACGAAAGAGAGGAAAAAGAAATGGGAGAGCAAAAGAATAATCAGTCTCAGCAACAGGATATAAACAGTCTTCTGAAAGTAAGACGTGACAAACTCAAAGAACTTCAGGATGCAGGTAAGGATCCTTTTCAGATAATGAAATATAATGTTACCCATCACAGTAAGGTTATAAAAGATAATTTTGAACAGCTTGAAGGCAAAAGTGTTTCTATTGCCGGAAGAATAATGTCAAAAAGAATTATGGGCAAAGCTTCATTCTGCCATATACAGGATCTTGAGGGTACTATACAATCTTATGTCGCACGTGACAACGTAGGTGAAGAAGAATATAAACTTTTCAAGAAAATGGATATTGGTGATATCGTAGGCCTTAAAGGAAAAGTTTTTAAAACCAAAACCGGAGAAACTTCTATCCATGCAAGTGAAATAATACTCCTTTCAAAAAGTCTTCAGATTCTCCCGGAAAAATATCATGGTCTTACAAATACCGACACTCGTTATCGTCAGAGATATGTTGACCTCATAATGAACGAAGAAGTCAAGGATACATTTATAAAGCGTTCAAAGATAATAAGCACTATACGCAAATTTCTTGACAGTCAGGGATTTATGGAGGTTGAAACTCCTATGCTTGTTTCAAATGCAGGCGGTGCATCTGCAAGACCTTTTGAAACACATTTCAACGCACTTGATGAAGATCTTAAGCTTCGTATATCATTGGAACTTTATCTTAAAAGACTTATTGTCGGTGGTCTTGAAAAGGTATACGAGATCGGCAGAGTATTCAGAAACGAAGGTCTTGATACAAGACATAATCCCGAATTCACACTCATGGAGCTTTATCAGGCATATACAGATTATCATGGTATGATGGATCTTACTGAAAATCTTTATCGCTATGTTGCTCAGGAAGTTCTAGGTACAACAACTATTGTTTACAATGGCATAGAAATGGATCTTGGTAAACCATTCGAGAGAATAACAATGGTAGATGCCGTAAAAAAATATACAGGCATTGATTTTAACGAGGTTGAAACACTCGAACAGGCTCGTAAGTTAGCTGATGAAAAAGGTGTTGAGTATGAATCGAGACATAAAAAAGGTGATATACTCAATCTCTTCTTTGAGAATTTTGTTGAGGAACATCTTGTACAGCCCACTTTCCTTATGGATCACCCTGTTGAAATCTCTCCCCTCACAAAGAGAAAACCTGAAAATCCCGATTACGTAGAACGTTTTGAGTTCTTTATGAACGGTTGGGAAATGGCAAATGCATATTCAGAGCTTAACGATCCAATCGACCAGAGAGCAAGATTTAAAGCTCAGGAAGAACTTCTTGCACAAGGTGATGAAGAAGCCAACCACACAGATGAAGACTTCTTAAACGCTCTTGAAATAGGTATGCCACCCACTGGTGGTATTGGCTACGGAATAGATCGTATGTGTATGTTACTTACCAACTCTCCAGCTATACGAGATGTGCTACTATTCCCGACAATGAAAAGTTTGGACAAATAATCCCAGTATTCATGCGGGTTTCAAGCTATCATGCATAGAATTTGCGACCAGATTGCGACCAAATAAAGAGAACAAGCAAAGAAAAACAGGACTTCCATAGTTTAAATGGGAGTCCTGTTTTTGTTTGTAAACATTTTTTGAACAGACAGCTATATGTCCGCTT
>JBGVAQ010000052.1:0-15181 GCA_045224775.1 Acutalibacteraceae bacterium
AAGTATCTGCGTCATATAGTTAACAAGGGCGATTATCTGTCCCTGTAAAAGCTCACCGCTGTAAACTAATTGAGAGCCGAACCATACAATAGCGATTATTGCCGCCTGAGCGATTATGTATGTAAGAGGATTGAGAAGTGCGGAAAGTCTGCCGACAGTTACGGCTGTATGGGAAAGCTCATTGTTCTTTTCTGCAAAGCGTTCTTCATCGTGTTCCTGTCTGCTGAATGCACGGATAACTCTGTTTCCCGAAAGATTTTCTCTTGATATCAGCGAGATATTATCGAGATTTTTCTGTATTTTCTTGAAGAAGGGGATAGAGCGTGTCATAACTATGAATAATACAAGACCTATCAGCAGAGCCGCCGCAAAGAATATCAGCGACAGTTTAAGGTCTATCATCATAGCCATTATCAGTGCGCCTATAACGAGGAACGGCGCACGGATTACAAGTCTTATAAGCATTGCGACTGCAAGCTGTAGCTGGTTGACATCATTCGTCATTCTTGTTATTAGCGAGGGTGTGCCGATTTTGTCAAGCTCGCTGTGTGAAAATGTGTTTATGTGTCTGAACATGGCATTCCGTACCTTTGTACCGAAGCCCTGTGAGGCTATCGAGGCTGATTTCTGACACACAAGCGCACTGCACAGTCCGAGCACACCCAAAAGTATCATAAGACCGCCTTTTTGCAGAACGTAGCCGACATCATTGTTTTTTACTCCGTTGTCGATTATATCCGCAGTTATCAGCGGTATAAAAAGCTCGAATATCGCCTCTATGAGCTTACACAGAGGTCCGATAGTAAGCTGGAGTTTGTAGTCCTTTAAAAATCTTCGCAGTCTGAACATCTCATCATCTCTCTTGCAAATTGTTTTTAATGTTATTTTATTACATTCACATATAAACGTCAACCATTCAAAAGAAAACAGGGTGAAATTTTGAAAAAGGGTTTATTTCTGAAAAACGGTATCATAATGGCTGTGTCGGCACTGATAATAAGGTGCATGGCTATGGCTTTCAGGGTGTTTCTGTCCGATACGGCAGGCGCAGAGGGAATGGGACTTTATCAGCTTGTTATGAGTGTGTATCTTTTCTTTGCGGCTGTTTCAACATCGGGCATAATGCTTTGTGCCACAAGGCTTTTCGGTGAAATGTCTGCTAAAGGAGATTTCGGGCAGGCAAAATATACCGTTGAACGCTGTATTATTATTGCACTGGCGTTTGGCGGAATAATAGGCTGTATTATGTTTGTATCGTCAGAGCCTTGTGCGGAGTTTATACTGCACGAAAAGGCTTCTGCACCTGCACTCAGACTGCTTGCGCCGAGTCTGCCGTTTATGGCGGCATCTGCATGTATAAGAGGATATTTCTGCGCAAGGAGAAAAACCTTGCAGACTTCCGTTGAACAGCTCCTTGAACAGATAATTGAATTTGGCACGTTTGCACTTGTGTTTGCGCTTTTTCCGCCTGTCAGTACAGAGGGAATATGCTGTAATGCCGTCATAGGCACGAGTGCGGCTGAGCTTGTGTCGTTTGTTTATTCCGTGATATGCTACAGGATGGATATAAAGAGTTTCGGATGTGTGAATGAGCGTGTTCCGTCACTTGGGAGAAAACTTCTGCCTATTGCACTTCCTGTTACTGCCAATGCGTGTCTTAGGAGCGGTCTTTCGGCGGCTGAAAACTCGCTTATACCGTCCGGACTGAGAAAATACGGAAACAGTTCGTCCGAAGCCCTTGCACAGTACGGTATCATAAGCGGTATGTCAATGACGGTGCTTGTGTTCCCGTCAGTGTTTATAATACCGTTTGCGGTGCTTGTCGTGCCTGAGATTGCCGAAGCCGTTGTACTCGGACACAACAGGACTGTAAAGCGTATAGCAGAAAAAATGATAAGTCTTACGTTACTGTATTCTCTGCCCGTGACAGTGATATTTATTTTTTATGCGGTGCCGCTTTGCAGGCTTATTTTCGGGAATGAACAGGCAGGAGAGTATCTTGCACTTCTTGCACCTGTTGTACCGCTGATGTATCTTGATTCTGTCGTTGACGGGATATTAAAGGGACTTAACGAGCAGACAAGCTACCTTATATTCAATACTCTTGATTCGGTGATAAGAGTTATACTCACATATACGCTTTTACCCATATACGGAACAGGCGGTGTTATAGCCGTTATAATAATAAGCGAACTGCTTAACACGTTCCTCAGCCTTGCAAGGCTCATAAAACTTACAAAAATAGAACTGCGTCTTTTCGACAATGTTTTCATACCGCTGTGCTGTATAATAATACCATGTCTTTTAACAAGACTTACCCCCTTTATATCCGTGCTTTTCAAAATAGTTATTTCTGTCGGGTTCTATGTATCTGCTATTCTCATAACAAAGCACACGCCGGACTGTTGAGTGCAGTCCGGCAGGATATTATTTCCTTATAACTATTATCTGGTCGGGATATATACAGTCGGGTTCTGTAAGGCGGTTGAGGTTGATGAGATATGCAACGCTCACGCCGTATTTTTTTGCTATCTGCCACAGGGTATCGCCGCTTTTTACGGTGTATTCAAGTCTGCCCTCGTTATTGTCCGGTATTTCATCGGCTGGCTTTAAAGATACGCATGAAAGCGGTATTTTCAATACCTGACCTTCCTTTATCATATCCGGTGATTCAAGGTTATTAAGCTCGGATATGCCCTCAATGGACGCATTGTATTTCTGTGCTATCGTAAAAAGAGAGTCACCGGCTTTTACGATATAGTCTGTCGTTGCCTGTCTGTTGTACTTATCCATGCACTTTGGTATATCCGAAACAGGTATCCGCAGAAGCTGTCCTTCGGATATGACATCAGGATCGGGTATGCCGTTATAACGTGCTATCATATTTACTGTTGTCCCGAAGTTTTTGGCTATCTGAAAAAGTGTATCGCCCTTACGGACGGTATATATCAGTGTTTCCATAGTTTCCCCTCCGGTATATTATATGCATCATAAAATTTATTGTTTGTAATCGGACTGGTTTTATGGTAATATTATATCGGTGATATTTATGGCATTACAAAGGATAGACAAAATACTTTCCTCACAGAATATTGCAAGCCGAAGTGAGATAAAGGATATGATAAAAGCCGGCAGGATATCGGCAGACGGAAAGACTGTAAAACGTCCGGAGGAAAAGTTTGATCCGGAAATATCGGAATTTATCATAGACGGCGAAAAGCTGACTTTCAGAAGATTCCTGTACATAATGATGAACAAGCCGCAGGGCGTTCTTTCGGCAAGCAACGACAGAAATGCACAGACAGTCATAGACCTTCTTCCGCCGGAGCTTTACAGAAAGGATCTTTTTCCGGCAGGCAGACTTGACAAGAATACGGAGGGATTTATACTTATAACAAATGACGGTGAGCTTGCACATAAAATGCTTTCGCCGAAAAGTCATGTCTATAAGCTCTATGAAGCCGAGGTTGACAGACCGCTTGACGAAAAGGATGTAAAGGCATTTGCTGACGGGATAAAGTGCGGAGATATTCAGTTCATGCCGGCAGGTATGAAAATAATCGGGGAAAACAGGGCACTCGTGGAAATATGTGAGGGGAAATTTCATCAGGTGAAGAAAATGTTTCATGCACTCGGCACAGAGGTCACGGCACTCAAAAGACTTCGCATAGGCGGCGTTTTTCTTGATGAAAAACTTACTCCCGGAGAATGTCGTGAGCTGACAAAAAACGAAATAAATGATATTATCAGCTTAACACATGGGATTTGAGTGCTAAATTTATGTGCAAATTGTACAATTTCAACAGGTCAGATTTGTATTATGTGAATTATACCTAAACAAATACCTTAGATTTTAGTAAAAAAAAGTATTTTATTTTTGGAAAAAATCTGTTATAGTATTAGTGTTGAATATTGATTTTCAAATACGCTTTTTATATAGCGAACTCAGGAGGATAATTATGGCAAGTGTATCATTAAAAAATGTGTATAAGATCTATGACGGCAACGTTGTCGCAGTTAGTGACTTTAACCTTGAGATCGAAGATAAAGAGTTTATTATCTTCGTTGGACCTTCAGGATGCGGTAAGTCAACAACCCTCCGTATGATAGCAGGTCTTGAAGATATTTCCAAGGGCGAACTCCATATCGGTGACGTTCTTGCTAACGATGTTTCACCTAAAGACAGAGATATCGCAATGGTTTTCCAGAACTACGCTCTTTATCCCCATATGACAGTTTTCGATAATATGGCATTCGGTCTTAAACTTCGTAAAACTCCCCCAGAGGAGATAAGAAGACGTGTTGAAGAAGCTGCAAGATCTCTTGATATAGCTCACCTTCTTGAGCGTAAACCTAAGGCTCTCTCCGGTGGTCAGAGACAGCGTGTTGCACTCGGCCGTGCAATCGTTCGTGATCCTAAGGTATTCCTTCTCGACGAGCCTCTTTCAAACCTCGACGCTAAGCTCAGAACTGCCATGAGAACTGAGATTTCCAAGCTCCACAAGAGACTCGGTACAACATTTATCTACGTTACCCATGACCAGACAGAGGCTATGACAATGGCTGACCGTATCGTTGTTATGAAGGACGGCTTCATTCAGCAGGTTGATACTCCTCAGAACCTCTATGAAAGACCTTGTAACCAGTTCGTTGCAGGATTCATGGGCACACCTCAGATGAACTTCATCGACGCTACTATCGTAAGATCAGGCGATGATTACGGTATCCAGTTCGGCAGATATACAATTCCCCTTCCTGAGTCAAAGAACAAGAAGAACATTCTTTCACACTTTGTCGGCAAAGAGGTTATTCTCGGCATACGTCCTGAGGATGTACATGATGAGCCTGAATTCCTTGAGAGATCAGAAGAAAGCATCATCGAAGCACAGGTTGAAATCACTGAGCTTATGGGTAATGAAATCTATCTCTATCTTAACATCGAGGGCACATCTGCTGTTGCTCGTGTTGATCCTTCATCTACCGCTGAATCAGGCGAGATCGTTGAGATCGCATTCGACGTTGAGAAGATCCACATCTTCGATAAGGAAACAGAAAGAACTATCACTAACTGATATTCTGAAAAAATCAATGCACGGTATTCTTCGGAATTACCGTGCATTTTTATTTGTAATTATTTGTACCAAGATAAAAAAGCAGGCACAGCTTACTTTTAAAAAGTTGCTGTGCCTGCTTTCATGTATTGTAAAATAGAAGGTGAGAACGAATAGAAAACGAATTATTTGATGACCTTTATCCAGCCTTCGGGAGCTTCGATTCTGCCCATCTGAATGCCTGTAAGTGTTTCATAGAGTTTCTGTGTTACAGGGCCCATCTTTTCCATACCGCTCGGGAAGCATATTTCTTTGCCGTGATCGTTTATCTTGCCAACAGGGGAGATAACTGCTGCTGTGCCGCAAAGACCGCATTCTGCAAAGTCCTTTACCTCGTCAAAGAATACTTCACGCTCTTCAACCTCAAGTCCGAGATATTCCTTTGCTACATACATCAGTGAACGTCTTGTGATAGAGGGGAGAATGCTGTTTGACTTAGGTGTTACTACCTTGTTGTCCTTTGTAACGAACAGGAAGTTTGCACCGCCTGTTTCCTCAACCTTTGTTCTTGTTGCAGCGTCAAGATACATATTCTCGTCAAAGCCTTCCTTATGAGCTGTAACGATAGCATGAAGGCTCATTGCATAGTTAAGACCTGCTTTGATGTAGCCTGTGCCGTGAGGAGCAGTTCTGTCAAGGTCAGAAACCTTTATTGTTATAGGCTTAGCACCGCCCTTGAAGTAAGGACCAACGGGAGTTGCAAAAATTCTGAACTGGAACTCATCAGCCGGCTTAACACCGATAACGGGGTTGATACCGAACATGAAGGGACGCAGATAGAGAGTTGCACCTGTGCCGTAAGGCGGAACGAATGCTTTGTTAGCACTTACAACCTGCTCAACAGCCTCGATGAATTTATCTTCTGGGAAAACAGGCATTTCCATTCTCTGTGCTGAGCTTGCCATACGTGATGCGTTGAGGTCGGGACGGAAAACAACTGTTTCGCCCTTTTCTGTTGTATAAGCTTTAAGACCTTCAAATACGCTCTGTGAATACTGGAGAACGCAGGCACATTCGCTCATTGTTATCATATCGTCATCAATGAGAGCGCCCTCGTCCCATGCACCGTCTTTATAGGTCGATACATATCTCTTGTCAGTCTTTATGTAACCGAAGCCTAAATTTGACCAGTCGATATTTTTCTTATCCATTTGTAAGGACTTCCTTTCGATAAAATTATAATAACTATTATATTACCATTTTCCGCCGCTGTCAATGATTTTGCAAGTTTAGCGGCGGAAAATTTCATAATATATGATTTTTTAGAATTTGTTTTTTATCTTATCTGCAAGCATACTGAAAAATTTCATCTGATACGGCTTTTTGAATCTTACTCCCTTTATTCTTGAAACAGCACCTCTGCCGATAGCAGATGTTGTGTTGTATAACGAATCAACAAGTTCTGTCATGTGGTCATTGATACTGTCATCAAGTTTCAGAACTCTTTGAAGAATATTTGTAAGAGAAGATACAGTCAAAGATATATCAACGAAAAAGAATGCAGAAAATACAAGTGCGACTATTTCTATTATTTCGGGAGCTATAAAAGAACTAAGATGTTCAAAGTATGGGTATACCACAAAAACGACCAGAAGTCCTGCTCCTGCAAATGTACATGAAGCAATAAGGCACACTCTGCCGTGAATATTCAGCGGAATGTTGCTGTAATCCCACCAATATGCGTGGAACAGCGCTGAGTATATTTTTTCATCTGCATGACATAAGAGTTGTTTAAATAAATATCTACCAGTTTGATGAACTCATCTTTTTCGTTGTTTCTGAATTTCATACTGATCTTACCTTGAATCAGAATGCTATCTTTTGATTTATGTATTCAACCAGCTTGTCGATAGCTACTCTTTCCTGAGCCATTGTGTCACGGTCACGGACTGTTACACAGCCGTCCTCAAGACTGTCAAAGTCGTAGGTTATGCAGAACGGTGTACCGATCTCGTCCTGACGGCGGTAACGCTTACCGATAGAGCCTGCATCGTCAAAGTCCGTCATAAAGTTCTTTGAGAGCATTGTATATACCTCGTCAGCCTTTTCCGAGAGCTTCTTTGAAAGCGGAAGTACAGCAGCCTTGAAAGGTGCGAGTGCAGGGTGGAAGTGAAGAACCACACGGCTGTCTTTCTCGTCAAGCTGTTCCTCGTCATAAGCTTCGACCATGATTGCAAGGAAAAGACGCTCAACGCCGAGTGAAGGCTCGATAACATAAGGAATATATTTTTCGTTTGTCTGAGGATCGAAGTATTCGAGTGCCTTACCGCTTGTGTTGATGTGCTGAGTAAGGTCATAGTCTGTTCTGTCTGCAACGCCCCAAAGCTCGCCCCAGCCAAACGGGAAGAGATACTCGAAGTCTGTTGTAGCCTTTGAATAGAAGCAAAGCTCCTCGGGATCGTGGTCACGGAGTCTGAGGTTTTCTTCCTTGATGTTGAGTGAATAGAGCCAGTCACGGCAGAAACCTCTCCAGTATGTGAACCATTCAAGGTCTGTACCGGGCTTGCAGAAAAATTCAAGCTCCATCTGCTCGAACTCACGCACACGGAATATGAAGTTGCCGGGAGTTATTTCGTTACGGAAGGATTTACCTATCTGTGCAACACCGAAGGGTACTTTTTTACGGCTTGTTCTCTGGATATTTGCAAAGTTTACGAAAATACCCTGAGCTGTTTCCGGACGGAGATAAAGCTCGTTTTTGCTGTCCTCGGTAACGCCCTGAAATGTCTTGAACATAAGGTTGAACTGACGGATATCCGTAAAGTTATGCTTGCCGCAGTTCGGGCAGGGAATCTGCTTTTCCTTGATGTATTCAGTCATTTTTTCGTTTGACCAGCCGGCAACGTTTGTGCCGTCAAAGTCCTCGATAAGATTGTCTGCACGGTGACGTGTCTTACATTCCTTACAGTCCATAAGCGGATCGGAGAAACCGCCGAGGTGACCGGAAGCAACCCATGTCTGAGGATTCATAAGTATAGCAGCGTCAAGACCTACGTTGTACTTGTTTTCCTGAACGAACTTTTTAAGCCATGCAGCCTTGATGTTATTCTTTAGAGCCATGCCGAGAGGGCCGTAGTCCCATGTGTTTGCAAGACCGCCGTATATTTCCGAGCCGGGATATACGAAGCCTCTGCCCTTACAAAGAGCAACTATCTTTTCCATTGTTTTTTCAGTGTTTTTCATTATTTTTCCTCCCTTTAAAATCGGATAACACTATTCTACCACGATTTGAAAAATACTTCAATAGGACTTTTTTAAAATTTGGAATGTGGAAAGTGGAAAGTGGAATTAATTTCAAACTGGAAAGTGAAAAGTGTTTTTGCATAAAAATATACATTTAAAATATTTCCTTTATGATGTTCAGAACGTTGACAAAAGATAGTGTTTGGGTTAAAATAATAACAGTAGATTGTACTCTGAAGCAGCATTATTTTTGTGTATCAATATTCACGCTTGTGATGATATGTTTACAGCGGATGAGTACATTTTATTATGTCATCAAGTATCAAAATATTTTGTGAGGGTGGATATAATGTCAGAAAACAAAAAATATGATGTCGGTATACTTGGCGTTTGGATGGGCTGCAACTATGGCAGCATAATGACTTATTATGCTCTTGAGCAGACATTTGAATCTTTGGGATATTCTGTGCTTATGATAGATAAGCTCCGTACAGGCAACGCAAAGGATGTAGAACTTGAAATGACTCATTCAAGGCGTTTTGGCAAAGAGCATTACAACATCAGTCCCTCGTTTACCTCTGATGAATACAGCAAGCTCAATGCGCTTTGCGATACATTTGTTGTAGGTTCTGATCAGGTATGGAACTATGGTATAAGCAAGCATACGGGAAAGAAATTCTATCTTGATTTTGCGGAGGATTCCAAGAGAAAAATAGCTTATGCGACTTCTTTCGGTCATTCCGTTGACTTCGCACCCGATGACGAAAGAAAAGTTATCTCTGCGCTTATGAAAAGATTTGACGCTATATCCATGCGTGAGGACGACGGTGTTAATATATGCAGGGATATATACGGCGTTGAGGCTACTCAGGTGCTTGATCCTGTGTTTATGGTTGATCCCGAAAAAGTCTATAAGCCCCTTGCAGAAAAATCATCTCACCGTGAGGAAGAACCATTTATTGCGGCTTATATACTTGATCCTACACCTGAAAAGAGAGAGGCTCTTCTCCATGTTTCAAAGAAACTCGGCGGTATAAAGATAATCAATCTGCTTGACGGTCTGCCATGGCTCTTTGAGGAAAACAAGAAAAAAATGGACCTTGATAACTGCATAGAAAATCTTCAGGTCGAGGACTGGCTCTATTATCTCAGCCATGCACAGTTTGTAGTTACGGATTCTTGCCACGGTGCAAGCTTTGCTATGATATTCAAAAAGAATTTTATATCTATTACAAACAAAAGACGTGGATTTTCAAGATTCAAGTCCCTTTCAAATCTCTTCGGTTTCAGGGACAGACTTGTTACCGACGTGCCGAGAATACTTACTGATGATTCTCTCTTTGAACCTGTTGATTACAACAAGATAGATGCAATAATGGAAAGGGAAAGAAAGAGGAGCTTTGAGTGGCTTAAAAATGCCATGACAGCACCACGCAATGCTAATAACGTGGTAACACCTGCAATAACTCCCGAACCTGCAAATGTCATAACCTCCGATGATGTTGACTTTGAGAACTGCAAGATAGTTGCGTCTATGCTCAAGGAATACGGTATATCTCATGTTGTTCTTTCATCGGGTACAAGACATGTTCAGCTTGTGAAATTCTTCGAGAACAATGCTTATTTCCATACTTACAATGTTCTTGACGAGAGAAGTGCGGGCTTCTTTGCAATAGGTCTTGCAACAAGACTTAATCAGCCTGTTGCTGTATGCTGTACTTCGGGTACTGCATCTTCAAACTATCTTACATCCGTTTCTGAGGCTTATTATCAGCGTGTGCCTGTTGTCTACATAACAGCCGACAGATATCCTGCATATCTTAATCAGAAGGAAGCTCAGATGGTTCCTCAGCCGAATATGTATGAGGGTGTCTGCCGCAAGTCTGTTACTTTGCCTGTTGTTCCGAATGCGACGAACAAATTCGTATCAAGAAGACTTGTATGCGATGCACTTATATCAATGACAAAGGGTGTTAAAGGTCCTGTTCATATTGATGTACCGCTCCAGTTTATCTCAAGGAGAGAGCCTGCCGCATACAGACTTAAAAATGAATACAAGAAGATAGATTATGTTGACTACAGAACAGATGATATCAAGTGGGTTGACATAATAAAGAAAATGCGTGATTCTAAAATAGCTGTAATCTACGGTCAGAACCCCGTTGTATCAAAGGAGTTCGTTGAAAAATTAAATACATTTGCAGACCGTTTCAACTGCGTTATCGCAAAGGAGCATATTTCAAATATCAACTGTAAGAAATCAGTAAACATGTTCAATATGCTCAAAGCAAAGAACCTTAACCATGATATGATAATGGCTATCAAGCCTAACATAGTTATCACTGTAAATGCAGGTACGGCAACAATAACCCGTGACTTTGTACAGCGTTATAAATATAATATCGAGCATTGGGATATTATCGAAAACGGCAATGTAGAGGATCCGTACAGAAAGCTTACAAAAGTTTTTGCTTACGACTTCAACAGCTTTATCGACAAGATACTTTCAATTACCGAAGATATGCCTACAGAGGATTCTATGTTCAGGGCATGGAAAAAGTATGAATCAGCATTCGATGTAAAAACAACTGATTACAGACAGTCCTATGCTATAGGAAAGCTTATGGAAAAAATTCCGAAAAATTCCGTTCTTCATATCGCAAACAGCAATACTATAAGAATGGCATCAAGCAGACCTATAGCTCCCGGCATAAAAGTTTACTGCAACAGAGGTACTAACGGTATTGACGGTTCGGCATCAACTTTCATGGGACAGTGTGCTGTAAGTAAAGAGCCTTGCTTCCTTATGATAGGCGACCTCAGCTTCTTCTATGATATGAACTCCGTATGGAACAAGAAACTTAACGGAAATGTAAGGATAATGCTGTTCAATAACAACGGTGCAGGTCTTCTTAAATTCCACAAGAGTCCGGCTATAGCTTATGTTCATAACGCAATAGCTGAGGGTTGGGTAAAAGACCTTGGATTCAAGTATTTCTCATCAAGAAACAAAGAGGAATTTGATGCCGCTATAGACGAATTTACAAATCCCGATTCCGATAAGGCTATGTTCTTTGAAGTTTTCTGCTGATTTATGCAGGATAAAAATTAGTGATATATTATTGCTTGTAAGTTCTTTTGATATGTGATATCATCTATATATGTATGATTAATTAATTAACTGATTGGGAGTGAAGTGTTTTGGGAAGATCCAATTCAAGAAACAGTTCTAAAATCAATGCAAAACAGCCTGTAAAACAGACAGAAACAGTAAAAACTGCTTCTGATGCCGTTAACGTAACGGAAAAGGATGTTAAGACAGAAAAAATTGTGTATACCGGACCTATACTCGAAAAAAGAGAGTCAGAAGACAAGCCTCTTGCTTTGCTGGAGACACTCTGGTTCAGCGAGGATTATGGCAGCATTATCGACGCTTATGCACTTGATAAAGCTGTTAAGTCTTTCGGCTGGGATACAGCTCTGATGAACAAGCCGTGTGAGCTTTGCAGTGAAGATGATGAAGTAACAGAGGCTGAAAAGGTATCTGAAAAATTCATAGAAAAGTACTGCACACTTGCAAAAAAGGCTGCAAAAAAGGAACAGCTTGAAGAGGCTGCAAATAGTGCCGATGCTGTTATTGTAGGTACGGGCGATGTATGGAGCTATGAAAAGATAACAAAGGACACCGGAAACCGTTATTATCTTGATTATGTTCACGAGGGCAAAAAGAAGCTCAGCTACGGCAGTTCTTTCGGCTATACATATACCGGTCCTTTCGGTGAGGCAATAAAATCAAGCGCAAAAAATCTCAGACATTTTGATGCAGTATCTGTAAATAATTTTGATAATGTTGAAATGGCAAGAGATTATTTCGGTATTGATGCAGATGTCGTTGCAGATCCTATATTCATGTGCGGCAATGATTGCTTTGAAACTATAGCTGCAAACGCTTCCTGCAAGGCTCAGGAAGATGATGACGATACATTTATAGTAAGCTATATCAGGAATCCCGATCCGAGAAAGGCACAGCTTGTATTCAAGGGTAACGAAATACTTACTCCGAATAACTACAGCCCTTTGCGTAATCTTGCAGATATAAAGACAGTTTCTGAGCTTACAGCAGAAAAAGTCAAGGATGAGAAAAAGACGATCCTTAAAGCTGTTTCAGATATGATAGAAGGATATGTCGAGGATAAAAAGGAAAAGAAAGAGGAAGACACACGCTTTGGTCTTACTCCTGTAAAGAGCAGTGCAGTTGAGGACTGGCTCTACTATATCCTTAACAGTGAGTTCCTTATAACAGATGATTACTATGCAGTTTGTCTTGCTCTCAGCTTCAATAAGCCGTTTGTTTTTGTTGAGTCTAAAAACTACGAGGGAATGCAGAATGTGCAGGCTCTCCTTTCACAGCTCGGTCTTGAAGAAAGAATTGTATGCACAGAGGATGACTTCAAGAGCAAGGAGTATCTTTTCAGAATGCCGATAAGATATAACAAGGTCAACAAGGTACTCGACACCATTAAAAAGCAGTCATATGAATGGCTCGGTGCACAGCTTGAAGTTAAGTCAGATAAATCAGACGTTGAAGAGTGAGGTAAGAAAATGGGCAGTGTCAAATTTAAGCTTCAGAATATAATTATTGAAAACAGAAGAAATCTTGACGAGCATTGGTGGATGATGTACAGAGGCGACCGTTTCGGTTATGATAATATAGAATCCGCTCATACTCTCCGTGTAAGAAACTTCGTTGAGTTCTTTACATACTTTAACTCATTTTCACTCGGTAAGTGGCAGAAATATACCAATATCGGTAATGTATCACTTAACCTGAATGTAAAGGGACATTTCAGCATAAGACTTTTCGGTCACTACATGGAAGGCAGTGAGATCGAAAAGGAAATGTTTGAGCCGAAGGAATTTTATTTCACAGAAAAGACTGAAATAAGCCTTCCCATACCGAAAGGCATAAAGAGTACTGTTATCGGCTTCCAGATAGATATACTCGATTTTCAGGACGGTGAGGACAGACCAGCTTTCTATCTCTATGACGGAAACTGGTCAACCGTTATTGACAGCAGTCTTATCAATGACATAAGAATTGCTCTTACAACAGTTACCTTCAAGAAAGAGGACTTCATCACAAGAAATATGGGCATACTCGAAAGAGAGCTTTTCTATACTGATGAGCCTGCAAAGAATCATATAAAGGTAAGAATAATAGACAACGGCAGAACTCTTGATCCCGAAGATTTTGAGTGTGACTACATAGAGCTTGTACAGAATGACAACACAGGCGGCAGCGGTGGTTATACAAGAGGTATCATCGAGGCTATCAATGATACAAATTATAATCCTACCCATGTTCTTCTCATGGATGATGACGTTATGGTTCTTCCCGAAAGCTTTATCAGAACATATACTCTCCTTGCAGTTCTTAAAAAGGAATATGACGACAGATATGTCAGCGGTGCTATGCTGTTCTATGAGCAGATGAACATTCAGCATGAGGACGTAGGCTTTGTACACGATGACGGTGCATACGGCCCGAACAAGCCCGGTATGGCTATGCATATATGGGATTCCGTTCTCAGAAACGATCAGGATATCACATATCACAAGAATTCCTATGCCGGCTGGTGGTACTGCTGTGTTCCGGTAAAGAAGATAGACAGAGAACATCTTCCGCTTCCGCTGTTCATCAGAGGTGATGACGTTGAATTCAGCCTTGCAAACAATGCAGAGTTCATCTCACTTAACGGTATCTGCATCTGGCACAAGGGCTTTACTACAAAGTTCAATGCCGCACTTGAACTGTATCAGGTACACAGAAACAGCCTTATAATACAGTCAACAAGCGGTATATGCAAGGATATAAACTTCATCGGCAGAATTGACGGCTTCTTCTGGAAAGAGCTTTGCCGTCTTGCATACAATAACTGTGAACTCCTTCTTGACGCTATTGAGGAGTACTGCAAAGGCCCTGCATTCCTTTATGAGCCTGACGGCGAAAGACTTATGAAGGAGCATTTCAAGAAGAATGAAGTAATGCTTCCGGCAGAGCAGGCTTATCCTGAAATACATATCGACTATGATTCTATCTACAGGATGAACGATGTACCGCTCACAACAACAAAGGCAAGATTCTACAGATATACATGTAACGGTCAGACATTGCCGGATGTATGCCTGAAGAATACAGTAGCTGTTATAGCTTATGACTGGTTTGATGATCCTGCAAAGCAGTTCCTTGCAAAAGAGATACTTGCAGTAAATCCGTTTGATCATACAGCCTGCCTGAGAAAGAGAGATAAGGCACGTTTCAAAGAGCTTGTTAAAAGACATAACTATATAATGAACTATTACAAGCAGAACAAAGAGAATATCGAACGCAGATATGCAGAGAGTGCAAAGACACTCAAATCCGAAACATTCTGGCGCAAATATCTCAAGATGGACGAGAATAAATAAGATAAAACAAAATGCACAGCAGACCTTTATAAAAGGCTTGCTGTGCATATTTTTTGTTCAGACTTTTGCTGACGGAAGTTCGATTATAAATGTACTTCCTTTTCCTGCCTGACTTATGACAGAGCATTTTCCGCCGTGCATTTCGGTGATCTGCTTTACTATCGCAAGTCCAAGCCCCGAAACGCCCTTTCCTTTTCTCTTTCGTGAAGTATAGTACCTGTCCCATATAAGTTCAAGCTCGGTTTCGGGTATGCCGTTTCCGAAGTCTGTTACTTCCGCTTTTACATTTCCACCGCTGACCGAAAGCTTTAAAATTATTTTTTTGCTTTCGCCTGTATGACGGAATGCATTATCCATAAGGTTATAAAGCGCACGTTCAAGGCGGCTGCTGTTGCCGTTTACCATAATGTTTTCCGCTA
>JBGVAQ010000053.1:0-3058 GCA_045224775.1 Acutalibacteraceae bacterium
GACATTGACAGCCTCCTGCGTTGATATCCTGTACTTTTCAAGATATAGCATGACCTCACGCATACCGAATGCTTTTCTTATTTCAGCACAAAGTGCCGCCGCTTTATCATTGGATATACCTTTTATTTCAACAAGTCTGTTCGGCTCATTCTGTATTACCTCAAGAGTTTTTTCACCGAATGCGTCAACAAGCCTTCTTGCAGTCGCACGTCCTATCCCCTTTATAATGCCAGATGACAGATATTTGAGTATGCTTTCGCTTGTTGACGGCATGAACTGCTCATAATATTCAAACGCAAACTGCTCGCCGTAGCTGGTATGTGTTTTCCAGTTCCCTACAAGTTTCAGTTCATCACCTATATTGACATCCGACATATTTCCGACTGCCGTTGCCGTAACGCCGTCACTCATTACAGTTATAACTGTATAACCGTTATTTCCGTTTCTGTATATAATTTCTTCAACAGTGCCGCAAAGCTGCAGCAATTCTTTATCTGCCATTTCATTCACCCGAAAAAATTTACTTCCAGTATAGTTTACATTTTTCAAAGCCGCCTGTCAACAGCAATATTTACAGGCACAAAAAATCGGTGTACCCATTACGAGTACACCGAAATAAATCAGCCTATATCCATACTCAATACACATTTGAGTATATTATTGTTCGAGGGACGGCTGAACACAACAGCAGCTCTTCCGGTATCATAAAATTCGCAGTAATCGGATGTATTCAGCAGTAAATAAAAAGCTTCGGTATTGGAATCATAAGATTGTGTTTCTTTGATATTATTTTTTCCGAAAATATCATTTGCTGCCTTCAATCCGGATTCATACATAGCCTTTCTGTACTGTTCAACTTTTGCAGTATCGTCAGGATTAGAATCCATTATAACGGATATCATTATATTTCCTTCAAGGTCATGGACATTTGTCTTGCCGTCCTTTGTTTTCAAAGCATCCTGTTTCAGAACCATAGCTTCTGCACTCGCAGCAGATGCTCTCTCATCTTCACTAACAGGATTTTTCCATACGTTATAGTTAAACATAGAACGTACATTTCCGGAATCAAATGTAATATTATCCACTTTGCCTGTAACACGGGAAAGTCCCTTATGTTCATCACCCGGAATATTGTAGTTCATGATCTTGCTGTAGAAGTTTTTAAGATCGTTATGATCGGCACTGCCAAGATCCGTCTTTAAAGTATCATTCAATGTAATAAGCGGCAAAGGCATCTTTGCTTCTATATCCCTGAAATTATTATTTTTAATGCCGGCGTCCACAGAAATGCTGAAATTAACATAGTTGGATTCAGGTCTGTTTTTGTCAAATGTAGCTCCTCTGTAGAGTTTATAGGTGGTTTTTCCGTCGGGAGTCTTTACATCCACATCAAAAAAGTAATCTCCCTTTGTATTTCCGGCTTTGTAGGACTCCTTTCCTTCATCCGAATAAACAAAGAACTTTGCGATCTCCTCTCCGAAAACCTTGGAAGTAACAGCAAATATTTCATCCTGTGTCATTACTTCATTATCAAACGACAGAAAATAATAAACAGGCTCATCAGATAAAGATGTATCATATTTTACTGTAAATCCAAAATCTCCGTTCCATGCATCGCCCTCATTCTTATTTGCAAATCCGCAAAAAGTTTTTTCTGTTATGCATTTCTGCGACTCCGGTTTTACGCTGCCTTTATCATTGTCATATATTTTAAGCTCTGTGCTTTCCTTATCGGCAAAAGCAAAATGTGACTTCATTGTATCATCATCTCTGAGCTTTTTAACAATTTCATCATAATTCAGAACAAAGGACGGCTTGATTATATCATAATCATCATTTCCAGTTTGCGTAGACTTTACCTTCATAAAGGTTGAATCTGCAAATTCAGGCTTTGCAGCAGATTCGAGCTTCCATTTTATCCATGAAGAATCTGCATCCGAGCTGTTGCCGTTCTGACTTCCGGAATTATTTGAGGAAGACGTTGAAGAACCGCTTGCCTTTGAAGAAGTCCCCGATGCATCACCGCTGTTTCCGCCGCATCCTGCCGCACCTAAAGCAAGAACGCCTGCCATAAGAACACACAAAACAATTTTTGAATACTTCATGTTTCTTTTAAACGATAGTCATATACAAAAACTATCGTCATCCTCCTTTTAATAAATTTCACAATAATTATAATCCGTTTTAAATATGGTGTCAAGCAAAAAGACAGATATCTGTACACCAGTACAAACATCTGTCCTTTCAGTTCTTAATTCTTGATTATTTTTCGTGTTATACCTGCGTTGTCTATTACCTTTATCATAACAGGTATGAAAATAAGCTGTATAACTGTCATTATTGCTATCTGCGGTATTCTTGTTATGAAGAATGTACCGTAACTTGTACCGTAAAGCATACTAAGCCAGAGTGGTGTCACGAATGCGCTTATACCGAACTGTGCTATAATTACAGCAAAAAGTGCTTTTAGCTTGTCCTTTTTCGTTTTCAGGCTGTTATCCCTGAGCATGAATCCGAAAACAACACCTGTGATTATTGCCGTTACAGTTATCGGCGGGAACCATGCGCCTGTCGGGTGACAGATATATCCCACTATATCCCCCAGACCTGCAACAAGCCCTGCTCCCTTTGCGCCGTAAAGCTTTGCGGCTATCATAACGGGTATGAAATCAAGCGTTATTTTCAATGCCTGAGTTTTTATAGTGCAGTAAAGCGCAAGCACAACGAGCAAAGCAGTAAGCATTGCTATTATTGCAAGATTAAGCGTTGAATTTTTCAATGATGACCTGCCGAAAGAACTGTTCTTATTTTTTTCCGACATAAAAAAACCTCCTTATTTTTACAGAAGCGAAGTCCTCAGCTGTAATAATAAGAAGTTGTCAAACATTATTATAACAGCGGGATGCGAACCGTGTACCGTAAGAATATCTTTTCGTTCATGCGGCAACTCCCCGTCCGCACGACACTCAATACCGGAAATAATACCGGTATAACGCACACAGCTCTACTCTGTACCTTTAATATATCATCATAATAAAGCTTTGTCAACACTTCATTA
>JBGVAQ010000054.1:0-5102 GCA_045224775.1 Acutalibacteraceae bacterium
CCTGTCTATCGACAACTGGAGCGACAAACTCCTTAACATGCTCAATACCCTTAAGGATAACCATAAATTCTATGTGAATGCACTCAAAACCGCTCACGGAGATGAATTCAAAAAATATTTCCTTGATGCAGTTACTGATGTTATATGTGAAATAATAGACAGGATAACCGAAGGACAGAACATTGATCCCGATGACAGACAATTTATTGCAGGATTTTTTGCTTACGGTATAACAGGAACTGTTTCAAGATGGGTTATGACAGGGATGAAAAGGTCTCCCGAAGCTACCGCTGTTTACATTAAAAATCTTGTGAATGATTTTAAGGCTTTTGCTATCAAAAGATATATTTCAAATGAATTGATAAATATCGATTGACTTCATCTTTATGTAGCATACTTAACAAAAATATTTATAATTTTTTGTTAAATTCAAAAAAGAAATGTATTGGAAAAATCATAATTTTCTTATATAATGATATTATAAGCAATAACTATATGCGTCGGTTATCGTCAGAATGACGGTTTGCTGCGCAGGAATATTTATGAGGAGGAGCTATGAAGAATATTACAGAATGTCTTGAACAGACAGTAAGATGCTTCCCTGATAAAACAGCTTTCAGGGATGATGTGAGCGAACTTACATATTTTCAGCTTATGAGCAAGGCTCAGAGTATAGGTACTGCTCTTGCAGGTCTCGGAAAAAGAAATTCGCCTGTCGCAGTCTATATGAACAAGACTCCTATGTGTGCTGCCGCTATGCTCGGTACAGCTTACAGCGGTAATTTTTATATCGTTGTAGATTCTAAAATGCCTGTCGAGAGAATAAAGAATACTTTCGGTGTTGTACATCCTATAGCAATAGTAACTGAGGCTGCTTTGGCTGACGGTATCAGAGAAATAGCTGACGGTGCGGAAATATTTATATGTGATGAAATATCGGAGACTCCTATTGACGAGAACAAGCTTCTTGATATACGTTCAAAGATGATAGATACCGATCCGCTGTACTGCCTCTTTACATCAGGCTCTACAGGTGTTCCGAAGGGAACTGTCATATCTCACAGGAATGTTATAGCCTATACGGACTGGGTTATAGAAACTTTCGATATCAATGAAAAAACCGTTTTTGGCAGTCAGACTCCTTTCTATTTCAGTATGTCGGTAACTGACTTTTTCAGCACGATAAGAACAGGTGCGGAGCTTGTTATTATACCGAAGAAGTTCTTCTCGTTCCCGATAAACCTTATAAAGTACATAAATCAGTACAAGGTAAATACTATATACTGGGTTCCGTCTGCACTGAGTATAGTTGCAAATGTCGGTCTTTTCAAGTATGCCAAGCCCGAGTATCTCGAAAAAGTACTCTTTGCAGGTGAGGTAATGCCGACAAAACAGCTCAACTACTGGATGGATAATCTTCCCGATCTGCTTTATGCAAATCTTTTCGGCCCTACAGAAACAACCGATATCTGTACATACTATGTTGTAAACCGCAGATTTGAGGACGGTTCTTCACTTCCTATAGGAAATGCCTGCAACAACTGTGATGTTATGGTCGTTAATGACGAGGGCAAGGAGTGCGAAAACGGTGAGGAAGGCGAGCTTTATGTAAGAGGCTCTTTCCTTGCATTCGGATATTTCAACAATCCAGAAAAGACTTCTTCCGTATTCGTACAGAATCCGCTCAATACAGCATATCCTGAGGTGGTTTATAAAACCGGAGATATCGTTAAATACAATGAGTATGGCGAGCTTATCTACTGCGGCAGAAAGGATTTCCAGATAAAGCATATGGGCTACCGTATAGAGCTTGGCGAGATTGAAAACGGTGCGGCTGCGGCTGACGGTGTAAGCGTTAACGCTTGCATATACGATCCCGCAGAAGATAGTCTTATACTGGTATATGAAGGCAAAGCTAAAAAGGATGAGCTTCTTGATGAACTTAAAAAGCGTGTGCCTGAATATATGGTCCCGAACAGGATAATAAAAATACCGTCAATGCCATACAACAGCAACGGTAAAATAGACCGTGTATGGCTTAAAAATAATTTTAAAACTATTGAATAACGGAGGAAAAAACTATGGAAGATCTGCTCAGAATACTTAATGAAGTAAAGCCCGGTGTTGATTTCACCAAAGAAGATGACCTTATTGAATCAGGTATACTCGATTCACTCAGCATTATCCAGCTCGTTACAAAAATCAGTGATGAGTTTGATGTTGAGATAACACCTCTTGATCTCGTGCCTGAGAATTTCAAGTCGGCTGAAACAATATATGAAATGATACAGAACGCTGAAGACTAAGGAGGCATAGCGCTTGACATACGCATCATATTTATACTTTTTTGCGTTTGTCGTTGTTGCCTATGCAATCTATCTGATGGTTCCGGTAAAGTACAGATGGCTTGTGCTTCTGGCGGCAGGATATACATTCTATGCAGTATTGAATGAATTTCTTACCGCCTTTCTTATTGTCACAACGGTATCAACATATCTGTGCGGAAAAAAGATAGGTGCGCTTCAGGACAGCTTCAACGCAAAGAAAAAGGAACTGTCCAAGGATGAAAAGAAACAGTTCAAGGCAGTTATCACAAAACGCAAAAAGCTTTTTGTCGGTCTTGCTGTTCTTATAAATCTTGGCATACTTGTAGTACTTAAATACTATAATTTCTTTGCAGAACAGGTAACAGGTGTTATCAATCTTTTTGGTATAGACGGAAAACTGCCGCTTCTCAAGATAATGTTACCTCTCGGCATATCCTACTATACATTACAGGCTATCGGCTATATAGTCGATCTTTACAGGGGCAAATACAAGCCCGAAAAAAATTTAGCAAAGCTTGCACTTTTCCTTAACTTCTTCCCGCAGATGACGGAAGGCCCTATAGGAAGATATAATGAGCTTGCACCTCAGCTTTATGAAGGTCACCGCTACAGCAACGAGAATTTTACCGGCGGCGTTACGCTTATGCTCTGGGGCTTCTTCAAGAAGCTTGTTATATCTGACAGAGCGTCATTTATGGCTAACTCGGTTTTCAATGACTACAATTCATACAGCGGTACTGTTATAACTGTTGCCGCTATACTCTACACAATACAGCTTTATACAGACTTCTCAGGCTGTATAGATATTATGACAGGCAGTGCGAAGATATTCGGTATAAACCTTGCCGAAAACTTCCGTCAGCCTTTCTTCTCGAAATCTGTTGCAGAGTTCTGGAGAAGATGGCATATCACTCTCGGTACATGGTTCAAGGATTATGTTTTCTATCCCGTGTCGCTTTCTTCGCCCTTTATGAAACTCAGCAAGGGTGCGCAAAAGCACCTCAATAAATTTTTTGCCTCTCTCATACCTTCCGCAGCGGCACTTTTAGTCGTATGGATGGGTACGGGACTATGGCACGGTGCAAGCAATAAATACATAGTGTACGGTCTTTATTATTTCGTTCTGATACTGCTCGGTATGCTGTTCGAGCCTGTTGCCGTAAAACTATTTGAAAAGCTTCATATAAACCGCAAGGGCGTTTTCTGGAGCGGTTTCTCTATGGTGAGGACTACTATCCTTATCGTATTTGGTATGATGCTGTTCAGAGCAAATTATGTCACAGACTTTTTTGAAATGGTATTCAAAGTGTTCACGAATGTTAATTTCGGAGATCTCGTCAGCGACAGTATGTATTCTCTCGGAACGGATAAATATGACTTTATGGTTATACTTATCGGTGTTGTAATACTGTTTGTTGTTGCAATTCTCAAGGAAAACGGAAAGAATGTTCTTAAATCTGTTGCTACAGGAAGCATACCGTTGAAATGGTCAGTTATGATAGGGCTTATAATGGCTATAGTTATATTTGGTGCTTATGGCCCTGATTACGGTATTGTTGATACGATATATGCACAATTTTAGGTGGTACTATGGAAAAAGACAAAACTGTAAATGATGAAACCAAAATAAAAACCCCCGAAACTGATATTCCCGAAAAAACCGAGCCTGACAAAAGCAAAGTGTCTGAGGATAAAAAATCCGATGATAAGGAAAGCAAGGTATCAGAGGAGAAGAAATCCGATGATAAGGAAAGCACTGAATCTGAGGAAAAAAAATCCGATGGCAAGTCTGGCAAGGGTGTCTGGTACTATTCCAAGAAATTCATAAGATTTGTGTGTTTCTTTACGATACTCGGCGTACTTATGAGTGTCTGCGGATATGCCCTGATGCCGAAAAATAACTCTAAGGCAAGCGGAATGCCAAATGAGCATTCTGTCGGCTTCTATTCTCAGCCGCCGGGAAGTATCGACGTATTTTTTGTCGGAAACAGTAATACATATGCGGCATTTTCACCTGTTGAGATGTGGAGGGAATACGGCATACAGACCTATACATCAGGTGTCGGCTTTGAAACAACTGTCGAGGCTTACACAATGCTTGTAGAAATGTTCAAGTACCATACCCCTAAGGCTGTTGTTCTTGAAACAGACTGTGTATTCTCTGAAAGACGTGGTGCCGATACGTTTGGCGAAGCTTTTGAAAAGCTTGCATACTGGGAAGTTCCGCTTCTCAAATATCATAACCGCTGGAAAGATGTAAAATTCGGAGATATGTTCAAATCACCTGTATATACATGGCACTCATACTCTCACGGACAGTATGTTTCAGCTGAGGTACAGCCTTGCAGAACCGTAAAGCCGATAATAAAGACGGATTTCGTTGAGCAGATGGGACCGATATCATATTTCGGACTTTCCTCAATAATTTCTCTTTGCAAGGAGAAAAATGTAGATCTGATGTTTGTATATGTTCCGTGTATTAAATCATGGAAGTATCAGCGTCACAATGCTATTAAGGAGATAGCCGATGCAAACGGCATTGAGTTCATAGACTATAACCTTATGATAGATGATATAAAGCTTGACTGGCTCAAGGATACAAGAGATAAGGGTACGCATCTTAATGTATATGGTGCACAAAAGGTATCAAAACATATGGGTGAACGTCTTGTCGAAAAGTATTCCCTTAAAGATCTTCGTGACAACAAAGAGCTTTCCGACCTCTGGGAAAAGGATTATCAGGATTATCTGAAACAGATAAAACGTACAAAACAG
>JBGVAQ010000055.1:0-13296 GCA_045224775.1 Acutalibacteraceae bacterium
ATATATAGCTTTGAATCCCTGATATCATCACCAACTGCGGAGGATATTATCTGAAACGATTCACTGCTGACACATAAACTGGCAGCGAGCACAACCGCAATAACAGCAAGAAAACGTCTTAACTTTTTCATTGTGCTCCTCCTTTCTGTTTATTTCGCTTATAAATAATTCCGCCCGCCAGTGCAATGAGCAAAACAGCCGCACCGATTATCAGTGCTGTTGTTCCGCCGGAAAAGACCGACGCACGAAGCTCGGTATTCACGGTTTCGGTATCCGTGAGCTCCAACTTGCCGTGATCGGCACGGAAATATTTATTCAGCTGATAATCGCTCATCATGCTGCCTCCGAGCTTTGCATCTCCGTCAGAGACACTGCGAAGACAGATCTCAGACTTCGGTTCAAGACCTAAATTATATATAAGTGCGTTTCTTCCCAGCACCAGATTATCCATAGATTCTTTGCCGTCATTGTTCCGTATTACTACAACACCTCTGACACTGATCGTGCCGGAACTTGCAATATAGATTCCGCCGCCGTTTCCGACTGCAGCGTTTGAGATAACGGAACAATCCTCAAGATACATATTCTTTTTATTCATATATATCGCTCCGCCGTCGTCATCTGCACGATTCTGAATCATTTTGCAGTTGATGAACCACAGACCGTCGGCAGTATCGCAATAATATGCACCGCCGTGATCCTCGGAGTAATTTTCTTCAAAGCTGACATCCTGAAAATATGTTTTGCCGTTGTTCTGATAGAATCCGCCGCCATTGTCTTCTCCGGCACGGCATTTTTTGATGCTGCCGCCAACCCAGTGAGTCTCGCCGTGATCCTGATAAACACCCCCCCCCTGATTATCGGTAGTAGTGCAGCCAAGTATATTTACATTTTCGCAGTTCAGGCGGTTGTTGTCGTCCTCAAGATAGATACCTCCGCCGTAGTCAAGGGCACGGCAATAACGGATAGTACAGTCTTTAAGTGTGGCAGTTGCCTTACCGCTCATATAGATAGCGCCGCCCTCGTTCTGATATGTGACCGCTTTGTCAGACCAGCAGTTGGAGATCAGCACGTTTGTAAGGTTTGCCGTGCCGGAGCCGGAAAGCTTTATAGCACCGCCCTTATCGGTTGTGCCGCCGTTATAAAGCGTGCCGCCTGTCATAACAAGCGTTCCCTGACATTCGATAAGTCCTGCGGTATTGTCGCTTCTGCCTCCCTGAATACTGCCGCCCGTGAAGTTGCCGCAGCTTTTGCGTGAAGGCGTGGAGTCCGTAATTGTAAGTGTTGCACCTGAGCCGATCCTGAACAACTCGCCGTTGTTCTGTGTCTTTTTGATAGTGCGGATAATGGGGTATCCGTTCAGATCGAGATTTACACTCTGACTGCCGCTGATCTCCAGAGGACTGTCAAGCAGCCATGCACTTTCAAGACGAATAGTCAGCGACGAATCGTTTCTGGCTTTGTTCCACGCATCAGTACATCTGGCGTATGACGTGCTGCCAACAGTGGAATTGCCGTAATTCTCGAAGGAGATGCTCATATAGTCGTCATTGTGCTTGGAGGTTATAAACGGCCATGAGCGTATCATTACTTCCTTGCTTTCCATAGCACTTCCGCTTCCGTTCACCCACAGGCGAGCCTTCAGGCCGTATGAATGGAAGGTTAAACCGCCGCCGAAATCTGGTGTGACATATACTGCTACGGGGCTTGCAGCGCCTAAATCAAAGATATGGCTTACTTTTTCGCCCTTGTCATCAACATTTTGGCGGTTCGTTTCCCAGTGATGCCTCTCACCTGCGGAATCCACTATGTCTACCGGCAGGATATCGCTGTTCCAGCCGTCAACATCGTCCGTGCATTCAAGCTCAAGCTTTACAGAAACCTTCATATCCGGCGGAGTCTCATCAAATACCTTGAACACCGCACGGACGGTATAACTTTTTCTTATGTCGGTTGTCAGCGTTAAGGTAGGAGTAGTATATGTTGTGATATTTACGGTGGGATAATAATATTGATTGCCGTTGAAACCGGTCCAACTTTTTTCATTGGCTGTCCTGACCTCAAAATGATCAAACACACAGCCTGCTGCGGGTACAGCTTTCAAAGTAACCGTTTTTCCTGCAGCGTAAGAACCTGCTCCGGAAACGCTGCCGTAGGTGCGCTCGGTTTCAACGGTAACATAATAATCACCATTGGAATAAGAATTGCCGTTTTCAACTACCTTGGCAGAACCGAAAGTAGGATACGGGTCACTTCCGATATTCTGCGACAAAGGTGCCGTTATACCGTAGTATTCTTTAGTAACGTCGTCCATGTTCATTTCATAGCAGATCCTTCCCGAAAGGATCTCGGACGCTGTGACCCATTCCGCACGAGAACCGGCTTTGCCGCTGAGATATGCGGCAGAATATGCCAGCGCATAACAGTACGGAGTATCTGATTTCGCATTTCCGCCGATGGCGCCAACCTCTTCGTGACCTGTCACGACACCCATGTTAAGGCATTTTATAGGTCTGCCTTCACCGCAGATGCCGCCGACCTGATCGTCGCCGTAAACCCTTCCGTTGTTGATGCAGCTTATCACATGCCAATCACAATCCACCTTGCCGCAGATACCGCCTATGTAGTCGTCGTCCGTGCTGAACACCTTGCCGTCGTTATAGCAGCCTATAATTACTCCGGCGCCAACCATCTCGCCTACGATGCCGCCGATGCGCTCGGATTCGCCGCCGCCGCCGACAGCGCCGTGATTTGCGCAAAATTCTACGATACCGCCTCCGAGAGTGCCGACAATACCGCCTCCGCAGTTCCAGTTGTGATTTACCGTTGCGTTATTGACACAGCAGCGGATAAAGCCGTCGCTGTAGCCTGCAATACCGCCTCTGTGGGGATCTTTGTCGCTTGAATTAACGGTGGCGTTCTGGGTACAGTGATCTACCATGCCGCCGTATGCTATGGCACCGACAATACCGCCCTCACGGTCGTCTGTAGCGTTGGTGATATTGACCTCACTGTAAATATTGACGAGATGTCCTCCATCCAGCAGACCTACTATACCGCCGACCTGATAGTTGCCCTTTATCGTGCCTTTTACCGCCAAATTGCAGATCGTACCGCCCTTGACCTTTCCGAACAGTGCGGCACAGTCATCATCATTGGTGTTGTCCAGACCGATAATAGCGTGATTGTGACCGTTGAAGCTGCCCCGGAACCAATGATCGCCAAAGCCTATGGGTGTCCAGTGGATGCCCGCAAGGTTGATATCGCACATCAGGTGTATCGTCTTTCCGTACATATCAAAATTGTTCATGACAAGTGAGATCAGACCGCCGAGGTCAGCGGCGCTGTTGATATACAGGTCAATCTCGTTTTGGTGGTCAAAATACCAACTTGTTGAAGAAACAGAACCGTCCCATACAGACCAGTTCGAGCCGCTGCAGTCCTGCCTGCTTGAGCCCCATTCGGACATCGGCTCTATGTTAGAGGTATGAACGAAACGGAAACGCTGATGAGGGAGTGCGTGCTTACTATACAAAGTAATCCTTGCAGTGTTATCCCATGAGGCACCTGCCACGTCCCATACGAGAGAGTCGTTGAGCTTGCTGTGTATGATATAGGAACCGTCACCCATGCTTTCAAGCCGCCAGAGCTGGGCATCAGTTCCGTTATACTCATAACCCTGCAGATTCTTGCCCGAAGAAGCGTCGCCGAACGGAACGTCAACAACTTTCCCGTTCGACACACTCACAAAAGCGTAGTAGCTGCCGACCTTCTTCAGCTTCCATCTCTGATTGCTCTTGCAATGTGTTTTATAGATATAGATGTCCTTTCCGTTGCCGCTAAAGTCAACGGAAGAGCAGCCGGCGTGAAGGGGAACGATAGTATATTCCTCGTTCAGACCATAACGCACAAGGTCGTCTGCTTCAATGCTCCCCGGCTCCTCCTCCTTTGGAGAAATGCAAACGATGCGGAATCGCTGGTTGGAATTTCCATGCCGGGGATGCAGAATGAGATCCGTTCCGTCTGCACCTGATGCACCTCTCATATCCCAGCAAAGGTTATCATTGAGCCTGCTGTGGATGATATAGGAACCATCCTCCATGCTTTCAAGCCGCCAGAACTGTGCGTTGGTTTCGTTATAATTATATGCCTGCAGTGCAGTATTCTTATTTGCTTTGCCGTCCGGAACGTCAACGACCTTTCCGGTTCCTTTGCACTCGAAAGCGTAGTATTCGCCAACCTTGCGAACAACCCATACCTGATTTGTATAGCTTTCATCTTTTTTATTCAGATAGATTTTCGTGGATTCGCTGTTTTCGGCAGGCGTATCGAATGTAATAGCTGAATTTTCGGCGTGACAGGGTACGATAATGTTACTCCTCGTTGGGACCGTAATGTCCAAAATCGTCATTGCTATAATAAAATGCGCTGACAACAGTTCCCGTCGTAAATACGGACAGCGGCAGACAAAACAGCGTCACAAACAACGCAGTGACCAGCGCAGTAATTCGTTTTTTCATGCCTGTCACCTCGGTTTCTTTGACTTCTTTGCTTTATTCGGTTTATTCGGTTTATTCGTTTTCTCCGGTGTCACGGACACTTTTTTTACGGATTTCTTTTTGTATATGGCGAATGCTGCACCGACAACTATCAGCACCCCTAATGGGATCAGTACAAGGAACCCGTTGTTTCCGAAGACGGATGCCTGAAATTTATTAACACGGTCGCTGCGCTGTGTACGCTCAACATATGGAAGCGATGGATTATTGCGCAAACCTGTGAGACTGGCAGCAGTGTCCGGCAGCCCGTCACGGGGTGTGAGCATGGTTATATTGACAAATCTGTCCACACCGGAAGTTTCTTCTGGCGGAGTTTCCGGTGTACTTTCCGGCTTGATATTTGATGTTGTTTCCGGTGTACTCTCCGGCTTGCCATTTGATGTGAGGTTCCGGTCATCCGTTGCAGAACCTTGATTTGATGTATCTGAATCTTCCGCAATCATTTCTGATTGTTTGGCAGTGACATCATGCAGTGCAAAGCTGTCTATCAGCCGTACAGGCAATTTTGAACAGACAGTCTGATCATCCCACAGTGTCATATATAAATCCTCGTTCATGCTATATGTGTAAGCGGTAGTTACACCCTGAGAGAAGAAATAGGCATTTGCCCACGTACTGAACAAAAAGTTCTGCGGCTGTTCCAGCGTTTCGGCATAGAGCATGGATATGGGATTTCCGGCTTTTGAATCTTTTGTCCGGTATATGTAGTAAGATTCTCCGGCACTGACCGGCTTACTTGAGATCCGGACATATTCCACTCCGGAAATACTGATAGCCACAGCCGTAACATGCCCCTCCTGTCCCGTCGGCTTATCAATGATCTGTTCATCCTCAAGAGATTGTACAGTCCTGGCAGAAACAGCGGTTATGTTTGTTACAGCTTCCTCAGGATTCGCAGTGCGCTCATAACCTATGATAGTGTAGGTATCGGGCGAATTGTCAATATCACCATCAATATAATAATTGTATCCGCGTTCACACGCAGTATAAACGGCGTTCCACTTGTCCGTATCGGTTATTATACCTATTTCACTTATGTAAGGACGCACCATACCGTCATGTATCTGGGCAAGATAGATGACATCCGTACTGCTGCCTTTTTCCAGGTCGGCGGGTGCGCCATTAGGTGTGCGAACTATTTCCGCTCCGTCGTTGGTGATGGGATACAGCACTTCACCTGACTCATTGTTGCCGTGCAGCACATCTATCCCTACCAGCGGTGTGCCGGCACGTTCATCGCCGGTCGCATAGATGCAGCCGGCACCGCCGCCGATTCCGTTGTCCACATCTACATGGCTTACGCACTTATAGACAATTCCGTTTTTGTCCGTAAAGGAATCGCCAACATCTGGTGAAACAATCACGTTTGTAATTGCGGAACCTGTATTCGTTTTGTATGCGAGATACACCTGTGCGGCAGGATCTGATGTAACATTAAGTCCCACCATGGTGACCGACCAACCCTCTGCCTCTAACTTTGACACTGCTTCTTCTCCGGTTTCTATCCGTAGCTCCGTGATAAAGCGACGGTTGGCAGCAATTACCGGCGGAGCCATAGAAACGAACATTGTTACAACTAAGAGTGCGGCTAAGAGTACAGAAACAAACCGTCGATTTTTCAGTTGTTGATTCATAAAAATCACCATGCGATACAGTAAATCGCACAAAACAGCAGGAAAACCCGACCATTTATGCCTGTATCGATCCTTTCTACAGATTTTTTCACTACATCGCAGAAGCTCAGGGAGCTTTGATTCCATTTTTTCTGAGCAGAATGATAATGGGTATATATGTTAAGATCGGAAGCAAAATACCAACCTCTTGGTATTGCGACTGTACGAGCAGATTATAAGTAGCGTGATAGATAATTGCTGCACTCAAAAGTGCAAATGTACCGCAAAAAAAGAACTTACGGCGTTTGTTGACATATGAAATACCCCAGCCGACCATTACGGTACAGATACCGTGAACCAGACCGGATCCAAAAACCCTGACCAGTGCCCATAAAATCGTCACATTCTCTACGTTCTGTGTCAGAATAACAACATTTTCCAACAAGGCAAAACCGACACCGACAGCGAAGGCGTTAGGAATCAGAATATGAGGATCGTCAGATATCACAAGTGCGAAATAGAGGATAGGCAGCATCTTTACGATTTCTTCCGTAACAGGCGTTATCGTCGTTGTGACATAAAAAATTTCATTGTGGAACATCTGCAAAAGGATGTTGTTAAGTTCCGAAACAAACAGGCAGGAAGAGAGGCCCACGATCATAAAGATAATAAGACGACGCAGCTTTTTTTCCATCAGAGGCAGCATAAAAGCGAGGGATACTGCCATGCAGATAAAATCAATATATGTCAGGTTGTCCATTTTTTCATTCCCCTTTCCAGAACAGGAATGAGCGCTATCAGTACAACGCATTCCAAAACACAAACGATCACAGGAGCATAATCCGGACGCTCAATGCATTCGACCAGCACCTCACTCAGACACAGAACCGCATAAAACAGCGAAAGCAGATTATAAAGGTGTGTCGCACGAATCAGACCTGAACCGTTGTCCTTGAGTATAAGATGCTTGAGGTGGAAATATGATGCAAGTGCAAGGAACAGCGCTTCGATACCGAGCGAAATCGTCACTCCATTGAAACCATATACTGCGAATATTACATACCATAATACTGCCACAGAGAGCGGTGCTGCAAGTGCAATGATCCTCGCTTTAACGGAACTGGAAGAGCCATCGTCCACGGTAGAGTCCATCTGCCCGAAGTTTGCACTGAAGAAAAAGAGAAAGCTTCCGATAATTCCGAGCATTCCGACGTTAAATCCGGCGAAAAGCTGACCTTTAACCAGATAAAGCAGTGTTGCAAAAAGCCGTCCGAGCATAGCACATCCGATACCTAAAACGATCATTTTGACATACAATTCTGATTTGTTACGGAAGAACCGGAACAGCCCGTAGAAGAATCCAAGCCCTGCCGAGATCGTCAGAGCAAGAGATAAGTACATATACATTGTTAATAAATCTCCTTTAAATTGTAGAGTTTCGTTGTATAATATTTTTTATTTATGTAAATCAATAAATGAGATCATGCTGTACTAACAGCCTTTCTCATTTTGTTTTGATTTGCATTTATCTATCTTCTCCTTGATCTTATCAACGATGATATTCAACAGAATACACAAACCAAGGCATGTAACTCCCAGCAGAAGGCTCTTTAAAACAACATCGAATGCAACAGTTTTCTCAAAATTCAGCGAGAATCCGGTTATGATGCAGATAATCCATGCAAAGAACATATGGAAAAGGTAGATAAGAAGAGAATGAGAACCAAGCCAACTGAGTTCTTTAATGCGAATGCCGGATGTTTCTGCAAGCCTGCATATATTGCCAAGTCCCCAGATAAACAGAAGCGAAGAAGCTATTGTCAGCAGCATAGAAACAACCTCTCCTTCAGCAAAACCACCTCGGAAAAGGTTCGTACACGGATCCTTTAACATGGCTATCGTAACACCTGCCGCCAAAGCGATAATTGAGATTATCCAGCCTTTCACACCGGACATCCATTTAAGCTCGAATGCACCGTTATACTGTGACAGCGATCCTAAAAGTAAAAACGCAGCCCAGAAAGGAACAAGCTGTAAATTATAGGGCAAACTAACAGCGAAAGCTCTCAACACACCTGTAACCGCAAATAAAACAACCGATGCTGTAAGCGTCTTCCACTTTGAAAGCAGCACAAATTTCGCCAACAGGAAAAACAGCACACTTGCCAGAAACAGGGCGAGCAAGAATCAGAAATCAGCAAGGAACATATAGCGTTTTCCCAGCGAGTGGTATTCCCATCCAAACCAATCCTGAATCACTCTGTTCCAGATACAGCCGCCATAAAAATTTCTCAGACAGCACAGAGCGTCTATGATCGTTTCCAGACCGGCAATGAGCAAGTATGCCGAACCGATAACCCAGAATATGAGTGAGTATTTTACAAATGGAATCATCGTAGCTTTAAACCGAGTACAGATGCTCTGCCCCAAAGAACGCTTTCCAACCTTATAAAAATACCCGGAGAAAAAGAAGAAAACAATCAAAAAGTTTTCCGTGATATGCTCCAGTACAAACTTAAAGCCACACGGAGCGGTCAAGTGATAAAACAGCACGCCAAGTATAGCAAGCCCTTTCATCATGTCTACAAATTGCAGTCTTTTCTTAGTATCTGACATAAATATTCTCCTTTAATTTAATTTTTTTAGAAATTAATTGAATTCAAAGAAATTCATCTTTCCAAACCCTGTTGTCAGCGTGGTGATGCCAAGAAGGATTGCGGCGACAGTTCAGACTCTTTTGTAAGTCGCAATAGTCTTTCTGTCTTTGATCGCACTATCTGGAGGGATGCCGGTGTGTTTGATCTTCCCACTGTTTGCAGATCCAATTTCTTTTTTTGTCAAACTTAAAACCTCCTGACAAATGAAGTTTGTCCCACTTCCGTATCAAATTTGATAATTACATAAATATACAATATTTTACTGTTTATTCTATCATTTTTCTTATCATTCTCCAATAGTACGTTCCAGAATCTCACCCCATATTTCACAAAAATTATTTATTAGCTTCTTGTTTTTCTTTATTTCATCAGTTAAACTATTACTCAGATAAAAGTACGAGGAGTGATATGTTATGAGTATGCTTTTTGCGGATACTCTGAAAAAGCTGCGAACAGAAAAAGGACTTTCACAGCGGGAGCTGGCAGAGCAGATGTATGTCACCCGTTCTGCTGTAGCAAAATGGGAGAACGGCAGCCGTCTGCCGGATGTTACAATGATATCACGGCTCTCCGGTGTCCTGGAAGTAGATGTAAATATGCTGTTATCCGCAGCAGCACAGAGCGAAGAGTGCCCTAATGTCATTATGGTAGACGACAGAAAGCTGATACTCACCGGCGGTTTACCGATATTGGAAAAGGTCATGCCTGATGCTAACATCACGGGCTTTACCAAAGCCTCCGAAGCTGTTGATTATGCAAGGGCAAACAGTGTCGCACTTGCATTTTTGGATATCGAACTTAGAAATACAAGCGGACTTGATCTGTGCCGCGAGCTGCTTAATATCAATCCGTATACCAACGTTATATATCTTACGGCATACAGCGATTATGCTCTTGATGCCTGGAGTACGGGAGCGAGCGGATTTATGCTCAAGCCTGTCACTCCCGAAAGTGTCAGAGAACAGCTCAAAAAACTAAGATATCCATTCTGGACGGGAGGCAGAGACACATGAACGACTTGATCATTTATTCCGCTTATTTTATCAGCGGCGCAATGGTGATAACTATGTTGCTCGGTATCTTATTTTCTGCTCTTATGCCTGCGCTCTACCAGTGGAACAGACGGTATTTCATCACGTTTTTCTCGCTTCTTTTTATATATTCCGTTGCTCTTTCTTTTGATTTGATGACCTACCGTAGTCCCGATATGGCATCTGCACAAAGAGTTATAATTATTCTTGAATATATGTGTTTCTCTATGCTGACTCTTATGCCAATACCCTTTTTGCTTCATCACTGCAAAGAAAACATAAAAAACAGCATACTGCTGCGTTCTGCAGTTATGCTGTGGTGCTTATTCTGTATACTGTTGTTTGCTACTCAATTTATTGATATGTTCTACTATATTTCACCGGATAATCAGTACTATCGGGGTCCGTTGTTTCCGCTGATGATAGCTCCGCTGGCAGCAATAATGATTCTCAACACAGCAGCTTTGATCTGGAAACGCCAAAAGCTCTCAAAAAGAATTTTTGTAGCTCTTCTTGTTTATATGCTGCCCACAGCGATACTCGTTATCCTTTATATGTTTGCCTCTGTCGATGCATTGATTTCATTCTGGATGATTCTCTGCGCAATGACGATGTTCGGTCTTATCATTACGGATAACATTAAGCAATATATGCTGCAGCAGCGTAAAATCGCCAATCAGCATGCCAGCGTCATGGTACTGCAGATGAGACCACACTTTATCTATAACACCATGATGGGCATTTACTACCTCTGCGACCATAATTCTGAAAAAGCGAAGCAAGTCACACTGGATTTCACCACCTACCTGCGCAAGAATTTTTCTGCTATTGCAAGTGATGACACCGTGCCGTTCAAGGATGAACTGGAGCATACGCGCGCCTATCTTGCAGTTGAACAGGCGCAGTTTGATGACACTCTCTTTGTCAGCTTTGATACGCCGCACACTCTGTTCCGTCTGCCACCCCTGACGCTGCAGCCTATTGTAGAGAACGCTGTCAAGCATGGTATGATATCAAGCAGCGATCCTATACATATATCTGTTGTAACCCGACAAACAAATATGGCAAACGAGATCATTGTAGATGATGACGGTCCGGGCTTTAGTCCTGCCGATGACAACGAGCCGCATATTGCCCTGAATAATATTCGGGAAAGGCTTGAGCTGATGTGCAATGGTAAACTGGAAATTACACTGCGTGAGGGCGGAGGTACATCGGTAAAAATAACGATCCCGAATTCAGATCGGTGATATGAATAATTGGCTGCATTCATCCGATTTTGCAACATCGCAATTAATTCTGAAACTCAAAAGAGTGTTACCTTTTGTCAAGACTTTATGCTTTTTTGTTTGTATCAATTGTCTTTCTGAACACGAAGAATCGATCATATAAATACTCGGTAACCAGATTGAACGCCATGTTCAGGATCGTCACGAGAAGAGCGTTCCATCCGCAGGTTTCGGCCAGATAGTTTCCCAGTATCGTTGAAAGCGGTGTGAACACGACATAGAAGAGGGCAACCTTCAACATGGCGATCGGTACGTTTCCGGCAGAGCGGAATGTAAAACGCCGGTTCAATGTAAAATTCCAAAGTACTGACAGGGTGAGGGCTATCAGGTATTTCGGCCAGTATGGCCAGGGTGTAATACCGTCCAGCAGTGCGAATGAAGCAAATTCAATGATGCCGGCGGATATGGAAAAAAGCACGAATTTGACGCCTCTTGTTACTTCTTTGTGTTTGTTCAACTTCTGACACCTCCGCAATACTCAAGCATTCATATTCTTAAAATTCAAGGTGTTTGATTTGTAAAGATTTTTGAAAACCCTGTAGTTGCGTTCGTATAACGCTTTGTTCTCAGGGGCGGGAGTGTATATATGATTTGCTTTTACCAACTGACGCGATAATTGTAGCACATCCACGCCTTTGATACCAGCAGCGACCACAAGCGCCGTTCCGATTGCGCCGACCTCCTGCGTGTTTTTTACCGTTTCTATGGTTCGTCCGGTAATGTCCGCCAGTATCTGGCAGGTAACGGGAGATAACGCTCCTCCGCCGACGAACCGGATCGTATCAGAGGTTTTTACCTTTTTCTCTGAACATTCCAACAGCCAGCGCAGATGATAGCAGATGCCCTCCAACACTGCGCGGATCATATCTCTTTTGCCGTTTTCAATCCGGATGTTGAAAAACATCCCGCCGGCATTGGAGTCCTCAAACGGACAGCGGTTGCCGTGGAGCCAAGGGGTAAAAATCACGCCGTTTGCTCCCGGCGGCGACTTGCTGACTTCTTCGGAAAGGTAATCATAAAGGCTTTTGTATTTGCTTTCAAGATTATCCGCTACTGTAGCATTACTCAAATAAACGCCGATCTCATCCAGCACAATATGTTTCATGACCCATTCAAAGCACTTTCCGGCAGTCTCAAGTTCTGCGTAATAATTGAAGTACCCGTGCTTGGCGGAAAGAACGCCGGTGATCATGGCATCGATATCAACGGTCTGATGATCCATGAATGTCGATACCCATCCCGACGTTCCGACATAGATATGTGTGTCGCCCGGTCGTGTGCATCCGGCTCCGATATTTACGAAGGTGGTGTCGCCTCCTCCTCCGAAGACCGGTATCCCTTCAATCAGTCCGAGCTCCTGAGCCGCTTTCTTTGTCAGTCCGCCGACAAGAGCAGTACAGTCGATGATCTCAGGCATATGGTCAGGATTCACCTTGTACATCTTCAACAAACCTTTGTTCCAGCCTTCCTTTCCCTTTCGCGTGTCATAAAGGAAGGTTGCAAAGGCGGTATCCGCAGTTCTGACGATCCTGCCCGTACATCGGGAAACGAGATAGTCGCCGATATCGAGCCATTTGTATATTTTTTTGAATACATCCGGCTCGTTGTTTTCAACCCACTTGTACTTCCATACCGGATCCTTGGCGCTGGTCGAGCCGGCGTAATTAACGAGCAGATTTCGTACCAATTTGTAAAGACTGCATCCGGAAACCTTGATGATGCCGCTGCCCATACATGCTTTGTATTCTTTGAAACCTTTTTGATCCAGATAGTTCATAGGGCGTCTGAGGGCGTTTCCGTTCTTGTCAACAAAAACCGATCCCTGCATCTGTGAGCAGAATGCCATTCCCTCTATCTTTTCGGGCTTGACGTCCGATTTCCTTAAAACATCACGGGTAGTCGAACACAGCGCTGCCCACCATTCCTCCGTGTCCTGTTCCGCACCTCCGTTTTCGGAAATGTAAAGCCCATACTCAGCGGTAGATCCGGCGATAAGATGTATTTGTGAATCCATCTGAACCAGACAGGTTTTAACACTGCTGGTTCCGAAATCATAAATTATGATATACATTTACTCTTCCTCTTTCAGATGGATGTTCCATCCTGTGTCGATTTTCTCTTTGACCTTACTCATTGTTTCTTCATCC